>NZ_JBYSWM010000021.1:0-66531 GCF_058781125.1 Pseudogulbenkiania sp. FW507-F1
GTGCCGGGGAGGGGGGCGGTGAGTCTCGGGCGACCGCCTCCCGATGCGCCAAAGCCCGCGTACAGCGGGCCTTGGCGCGTTGTTACCTTAGGGGGCGGGGCGTTTCAGCGCAGCCGGGTCAGGTCGTGGCGGCGTTCGGTGGATTCCGGCGCCAGCGACAGGCCGTGCAGCTTGGCGAGCAGCCTGGCCAGGTTGGCCCCCAGTTCTTCCACGGCGTGTTGTTGCTTGGGGTTGGCCATGGCGCCGTCGGCGCCGAACGCCTCGTGCGCGACCCCGACCGCCAGTTGCTCCGGCATCACGATCACCCCGATGTTGCCCAGGATGGCGCGCACGTGCACCAGGCCGCGCAGGCCGCCGAAGCCGCCCGGCGAGGCGGCGAGCAGCGCCGCCACCTTGCCGGTGTAGGGGGCGAGGCCGGGGCTGCCGTCGACCTGGCGCGTGGTCCAGTCGATGGCGTTCTTCAGCAGCGGGGAAATCGAGCCGTTGTATTCCGGTGAGGCGAGCAGCAGGCCCTGGTGGCTCAGCATCAGTTCGCGCAGCCGCAGGGCGTTGTCCGGTATGCCGTTCTCGCTCTCCTCGTCGCCATCGTAGAGCGGCATGGGAAAGTCGCGCAGGTCGATCAGGGTGACGTCGGCGCCGGCGGCGCGGGCGCCGTGTGAGGCGATGTGCACCAGCTTCTTGTTCCAGGAATCTTTGCGGGCGCTGCCGGCAAACGCCAGGATTTTGGGTGCATCGTTCACGCTGTTCTCCTCGGGGGGGTCTTCACGGCGACGTGCCGGAAACGACCGTTCCAGTGTAGGCAAGGATGGAGGCTGGCTCGCGACAATTTGTTCCTCTGTCCATAAGAGCCGGAGCCCTGAGAACCGGTTCACGATCTGTCGCGAGCAGCCCTCAGCGGGGTGAAGAGCCGCACAGAAACCGGAATGTACTGGAGTACATGAGGATCATGGCTGAGCGAATCTCCACAGGAGATTCGCACGCACAGAGCAGCACATGAGCCCCGATCAGGGATGCGCAGCAAGATCGTGAACTGGTTCTGAGCCGCAAGGCTCAGAGCATGCCCTGGTAGCGCTTGCGGTCGGTGATCGGGGAGATTTCGAACTGCGCCTTGTACTTGGTGGCGAAGTGGGTGGTGGAGACGAAGCCGGTGTTGGCGCACACCTCCTCGAGCGGCTTGGCGGTGCGGTAGAGCAGCTGGCGCGCGCGCAGCAGGCGGATTTCCATGTAGGCCTGGGCCGGGGTCTTGTTGAGCCGTTCGTGGAACCAGCGTTCCAGCTGGCGCACCGAGACCGTGAGGTAGGCGGCGATCTCGGCGATCGACAGCGTCTCTTCGATATTGCTCTCCATCAGTTGCAGCGCCTCTTCCAGCTTGGGCAGCTCCGTGCCCTGGTATTGCCGCAGCGAGGCGCGCTGGCGCTGTTCGTGGCTGCGCTTTTCCGCCACCAGCAGTTCCAGCACGCGCGCGCCCAGGTTGCGGGTGCCGGGCGGCTGGCTGATCAGCTGCACCATCATGTCGAGCGGGGCGACGCCGCCGCTGCAGGTGTAGCGCTTGTTGTCCACCTCGTAGAGGCGGTTGGAGACGATCAGCTTGGGGAAGCGTTCCACCAGCAGGTCCTGGTCTTCCCAGTGGATGGTGCAGCGGTAGCCGTCGAGCAGGCCGGCGCGCGCCAGGTAGTAGCTGCCGGTATCGATGCCGCCGAGCGCCGCGCCCTTGCCGTCCTGGTAGCGCAGCCAGCGCGTGATGCCGAGGTTGCGCGGCTGCGGGATGGGGTTGGGGCCGACCACGAACACGGTGTCGAATACCTCGTTGTCGGCGATGGTGCCTTCGGTGAACACCCGGATGCCGTCGCTGGAGGTGACCGAGTCGCCGTCCACCGAGAGCAGCTTGAAGGTGTAGACCTTGCGGCCCACCACCATGTTGGCGATGCGCAGCGGGTCCACCGCGGTGCTGAGCGCGATCAGGGAAAAGTCCTTGATCAGCAGGAAGCCGAAGGTGCTGACCCGCAGGTCGTGGATGCCGTCCGGCATCGGGGTGGCGGCGTGGTTCATGATGTTATCGAGGCGGTGGCCGAGTGGTGTTCGGGTGTGAGGGAACAGGCGATGGTGCCCGATTCGCGGCGCCGCGGCCAGACGTTCGTCACGCCTGCTTGAAGGTGACCGAGGGGCGGCGGCGCGACGGGCCGTGGCGGTCTGCTTTTAACGTATACGGAAAGTATTTTGTCGTAAACAGGAATTTCAATTTGTTCCAGAACCCTACTATCTACCTCACCAGCCGTGACAACACATCACAAGAGGAGAGAGTAAATGGAACTGGAAAGTCTGATCAAAATCGAGAACGGTGAGAAAGCCAAGCACACCTTCTCCGACGCCGAGTACGCCAACCGCCAGCGCAAGCTGCGCGAGCTGATGGCCAGCCAGAACATCGACAGCGTGCTGTTCACCTCGTACCACAACATCAACTACTACGCCGATTTCCTGTACTGCTCGTTCGGCCGCAAGTACGGCCTGGTGGTGACCGGCGATAAGGTGGTGTCGATTTCGGCCAACATCGACGGCGGCCAGCCGTGGCGCCGTACCGTCGGCGACTACAACGTGGTCTACACCGACTGGCAGCGCGACAACTTCTACCGCGCCGTGCAGCAGGAAATCCCCAACAAGGGCCGCGTCGGCCTCGAGTACGACCAGCTGCCGGTCGAGGCGCTGAACAAGCTGCGCGCCGCGCTGCCGTCGGTGGAGTTCGTCGACATCAGCGCCGCCACCATGCGCATGCGCATGATCAAGTCGGACGAGGAAATCGCCCTGATCAAGCACGGCGCGCAGGTGTGCGACGTGGGTGGCGCGGCACTGGCCGCCGCGGTGCACGAAGGCGTGCCGGAACACGAGGTGGCGCTGGCCTCGACCCAGGCGATGGTGCGCGAGATCGCCCGCCGCTTCCCGGATTCCGAGCTGATGGACACCTGGACCTGGTTCCAGTCCGGCATCAACACCGACGGCGCCCACAACCCGGTCACCACGCGCAAGGTACAGAAGGGCGACATCCTCAGCCTCAACTGCTTCTCGATGATTTCCGGCTACTACACCGCGCTGGAACGCACCATGTTCTTCGACCACTGCCCGGACGCGCATCTGCGCCTGTGGCAGATCAACGTCGAGGTGCACGAGGCCGGTCTCGAGCTGATCAAGCCGGGCGCGCGCTGCGGTGACATCGCCAAGGAACTCAACAAGATCTACGAGAAGTACGACCTGCTCAAGTACCGCACCTTCGGCTACGGCCACTCCTTCGGCGTGCTGAGCCACTACTACGGCCGTGAAGCCGGGCTGGAACTGCGCGAGGACATCGACACCGTGCTCGAACCGAACATGGTGGTGTCGATGGAGCCGATGATCATGCTGCCGGAAGGCCTGCCGGGTGCCGGCGGCTACCGCGAGCACGACATCCTGGTGGTGCACGAGAACGGCGCCGAGAACATCACCGGCTTCAAGTACGGCCCTGAGCACAACATCATCAAGGCCTGATTCAGGAACCTGTTCACGCTCTGTCGCGAGCGGCCCTCAGCGGGGTGAAGAGCAGCGCAGAAACCGGAATGTACTGGAGTACATGAGGATTTCGAGCCGCACATGAGCCCCGATCAGGGACGCGCAGCAAGAGCGTGGCAGGTTCCCGGCAGTAACTCCGGCGGCACTCGCTTGCCGCCGGAGACAAAGACAAGAAATACGAAGGAGATAGCAGGATGTTCTCGCAAGATCAGATCATTGCGGGGTTCGACGACGCCCTGTGGAACGCGCTGGAGGCGGAACGCCAGCGCCAGGAAGACCACATCGAGCTCATCGCCTCCGAAAACTACACCAGTCCGCGCGTGATGCAGGCACAGGGCTCGGTGCTCACCAACAAGTACGCCGAAGGCTACCCCGGCAAGCGCTACTACGGCGGCTGCGAACACGTCGACGTGGTCGAGCAGCTCGCTATCGACCGCGCCAAGGAACTGTTCGGCGCCGACTACGCCAACGTGCAGCCGCACTCCGGCTCGCAGGCCAACGCCGCGGTCTACATGGCGCTGCTGCAGCCGCACGACACCGTGCTCGGCATGAGCCTGGCGCACGGCGGCCATCTCACCCACGGCGCCAAGGTCAACTTCTCCGGCAAGCTCTACAACGCCGTGCAGTACGGCCTCAACCCGGACACCGGGCTGATCGACTACGACGAAGTGCAAAGGTTGGCCGAAGAACACCGCCCGAAAATGATCGTGGCCGGCTTCTCCGCCTACGCTCGCGTGCTGGATTTCGCCCGTTTCCGTGAAATCGCCGACTCGGTGGGAGCGTACCTGTTCGTCGATATGGCGCACGTCGCCGGTCTGGTCGCCGCCGGGCTCTACCCGAACCCGGTGCCGTTCGCCGACGTCGTCACCACCACCACCCACAAGACCCTGCGCGGCCCGCGCGGCGGCCTGATCCTGGCGAAGAGCAACCCGGAGCTGGAGAAGAAGTTCAGCTCGCTGGTGTTCCCCGGCATCCAGGGCGGCCCGCTGATGCACGTCATCGCCGCCAAGGCCGTGGCCTTCCTCGAGGCGCAGCAGCCGGAATTCAAGGCCTACCAGCAGCAGGTCATCGCCAACGCCCGCGCCATGGTCACGGTATTCCAGGAGCGCGGCTACGAAGTGGTGTCCGGCGGCACCGATGACCACCTGTTCCTGCTCAGCCTGATCAACAAGGGCATCACCGGCAAGGACGCCGACGCCGCACTGGGCCGGGCGCACATCACGGTGAATAAGAACGCCGTGCCGAACGACCCGCAAAGCCCGTTCGTCACCAGCGGCATCCGCATCGGCTCGCCGGCGATCACCACGCGCGGCTTCACCGAATACGAGTCGGCGCGCACCGCGACGCTGATCTGCGACGTGCTCGACCACCTCGGCAACGAGGAGGTCGTCGCCTCGGTGCGCGCCCAGGTGGGTGCGCTGTGCCGCGACTTCCCCGTCTACCAGCGACGCTGAGAGGCCGCCATGAACGTCAGCACATTCGACCTGTTCAAGATCGGTATCGGACCCTCCAGTTCGCACACCGTCGGCCCGATGATCGCCGCCCAGCACTTTGCCGAGCGCCTGCAGCAGTGCGGCGTGCTCCCCCAGGTGGCGGCGGTCGATGTCAGGCTGCACGGCGCGCTGGCCGCCACCGGCAAGGGGCATGGTACCGACAAGGCGGTACTGCTGGGCCTCGAGGGCAATGTGCCCGACAAGATCGACCCGGACTACGCCGAGGCCCGCCTGGCCGAAATCCGCGCCACGCAATGCCTCAAGGTGATGGGGACGCACCCGATCGTCTTCGCCGAAAAGGCGCGTCTGGTGTTCCTGCCGCGCGAGAACCTGCCGGCGCACACCAACGGTCTGCGCCTGATCGCCAGCGACGCCGCCGGCACCCCGCTCCTGGAGGAGGTGTACTACTCGATCGGCGGCGGTTTCGTCATCGACGCGGCCGGGCGCCGTCTCAACGGCCTGATGCCGTCGCGCCCGGTGCCGCACCCGTTCACGTCCGGGCTCGACCTGCTGCGCCTCACTGGCGAGAGCGGCCTGAGCATCGCCCAGCTGATGTTCGAGAACGAGCAGGCCTGGCGCGAGCCGGACGAGATCCGCGCCGGCCTGATGGCGATCGCCGACACGATGGCCGGCGCGGTGCGGCGCGGCTGCAAGACCGACGGCGTGCTGCCGGGGCCGTTGAAGGTCAAGCGGCGCGCGCCCGAGCTCTACCAGACGCTCAAGGCGCAGTCGGAGGCCAGCCTGCGCGATCCACTGTCGATGATCGACTGGATCAACCTCTACGCCATGGCGGTGAACGAGGAGAACGCCGCCGGCGGCTGCATTGTCACGGCGCCGACCAACGGCGCGGCCGGCATCATCCCGGCGGTGCTGCACTACTACACCAAATTCGTGCCCGGCTCGACCCAGCAGGGGGTGATGGACTTCCTGCTCACCGCGGCGGCGATCGGCATCCTCTACAAGGAAAACGCCTCGATCTCCGGCGCCGAGGTGGGCTGCCAGGGCGAAGTCGGGGTGGCCTGCTCGATGGCGGCGGCGGCATTGACCGCCGTGCTGGGCGGCACCCCGGAACAGATCGAGAACGCCGCGGAAATCGGCATGGAACACAACCTCGGCATGACCTGCGACCCGGTCGGCGGCCAAGTGCAGATTCCCTGCATCGAGCGCAACGCCATGGGCGCGATCAAGGCGGTCAACGCCGCGCGCATGGCGCTCAAGGGCAACGGCAAGCATTACGTCTCGCTCGACAAGGTCATTAAGACCATGCGCGAGACCGGCGCCGACATGAAGGTCAAGTACAAGGAGACCTCCCGCGGGGGGTTGGCCGTCAACGTCATCGAGTGTTGAGGTGAGATTATGAAACGTTATTCCATTTTCAGCCTGGTGCGTAACGGGCTCTCGTACCACGAGAACTGGCAACGCGCCTGGCGCAGTCCCGAGCCCAAGCGCGAGTACGACGTGGTGATCATCGGCGGCGGCGGCCACGGCCTCGCCACCGCCTACTACCTGGCTAAGGTGCACGGCATCACCAACGTGGCGGTGATCGAGAAGGGCTACCTGGGCGGCGGCAACACCGCGCGCAATACCACCATCGTGCGCTCCAACTACCTGTGGGACGAAGCGGCGCAGCTCTACGAGCACGCGCTGAAGCTGTGGGAAGGGCTGGCGCAGGACCTCAACTACAACGTGATGTTCAGCCAGCGCGGCGTGATGAACCTCGGCCACTCCCTGCAGGACATGCGCGACATCGAGCGCCGCGTCGGGGCCAACCGCCTCAACGGCGTCGACGCCGAGGTGCTGACGCCGGAGCAGATCAAGGCGATCGTGCCCTGCATCAACCTCAACAGCCGCTACCCGGTGCTGGGCGCGTCGTTCCAGCCACGCGCCGGGGTGGCGCGTCACGACGCGGTGGCCTGGGGCTACGCCCGTGGCGCCGACCAGCGCGGCGTCGACATCATCCAGAACTGCGAGGTCACCGCCATCCGCCGCGAGAACGGCGCGGTGGTCGGGGTGGAAACCACGCGCGGCTTCATCAAGGCCAAGAAGGTGGGGGTGGTGGCGGCCGGCAACTCGAGCGTGCTGGCATCCATGGCCGACATCCGCCTGCCGCTGGAGAGCCATCCCTTGCAGGCGCTGGTATCCGAGCCGATCAAGCCCGTCATCAACACGGTGATCATGTCAAACGCGGTGCACGCCTACATCAGCCAGTCCGACAAGGGCGACCTGGTGATCGGCGCCGGCATCGACCAGTACACCGGCTACGGCCAGCGCGGCAGCTTCCACACCATCGAGGGCACGCTGCAGGCGATCGTCGAGATGTTCCCGGTGTTCAGCCGCGTGCGCATGAACCGCCAGTGGGGCGGCATCGTCGACGTCTCGCCGGACGCCTGCCCGATCATCAGCAAGACCCCGGTCAAGGGGCTCTACTTCAACTGCGGCTGGGGCACCGGCGGCTTCAAGGCCACGCCGGGCTCGGGGCACGTGTTCGCCCACACCATCGCCACCGACAACCCGCACCCGCTCAACGCCGCGTTCGCGCTGGACCGCTTCTATTCCGGCCATCTCATCGACGAGCACGGTGCGGCGGCGGTCGCCCACTGATCAGGAGAACCACCATGTTGCAGATTACTTGTCCCTGGTGCGGGCCGCGCGCCGAGAGCGAATTCAGCTGCGGCGGCGAAGCCGACATCGTGCGCCCGCTGGAGAGCGAGAAGCTGTCCGACGAAGCGTGGGGCGACTACGTGTTCATGCGCAAGAACACCAAGGGTGTTCACAAGGAGCAGTGGTTTCACGCCTCCGGCTGCCGCCGCTGGTTCAACGCCGAGCGCGACACCGTGACCTACCAATTCATCCGCACCTACCCCATCGGGGCCGGCGCGTCGGGAGACACTCATGGCGCAGACTAACCGCATTCCGCAAGGCGGCCGCATCAACCGCGCCGTCCCGCTGACGTTCCACTTCAACGGCAAGACCTACCAGGGCGTCGAAGGTGACACCCTTGCCTCGGCGCTGCTCGCCAACGACGTGCACTTCGTGGCGCGCAGCTGGAAATACCACCGCCCGCGCGGCATCATCACCGCCGGCGTCGAGGAGCCGAACGCGCTGGTGCAGCTCGAATCCGGCGCCTACGAGGTGCCCAACGCCCGCGCCACCGAGCTCGAACTGTACGACGGGCTGAGCGCGAAGAGCGTCAACGCCAAGCCGAGCCTGGAGAACGACCGCCTCGCGGTGAACCAGAAGATCGCCCGTTTCATCCCGGCCGGCTTCTACTACAAGACCTTCATGTGGCCGCAGAAGATGTGGCCGAAGTACGAGGAGTTCATCCGCGAGGCCGCCGGTCTGGGCGAAGCGCCGACCGTGCTCGACACCGACCGCTACGACAAGCGCTACGCCCACTGCGACGTGCTGGTGGTGGGCGGTGGCCCGGCCGGGCTCGCCGCCGCCTGGGTCGCCGGCCGCGCCGGTGCCCGCGTCATTCTCGCCGACAACCAGCCGGAGCTGGGCGGCAGCCTGCTGTCGAGCTCGGCCACGGTCGACGGCCAGCCGGCGCTCGCCTGGGTCGCGAAGATCGAGTCGGAACTGGCGGCGATGCCCGAGGTGCAGGTGTTGCGGCGCAGTACCGTGTTCGGCTACCAGGACCACAACCTGCTCACCATTTGCGAGCGCAAGACCGACCACCTGCCGCTGGCGCGGCGCCAGGGCGTGCGCGAACGGGTGTGGAAGGTGCGCGCCCAGCGCGTGATCCTCGCCACCGGCGCCCACGAGCGTCCGCTGGTGTTCGCCAACAACGACCGGCCGGGGGTGATGACCGCCTCCGCGGTGTCGACCTACCTGCGTCGTTTCGGCGTGCTGCCGGGCAAGCGCGCGGTGGTGTTCACCAACAACGACCAGGCCTACCAGACCGCGCTCGACCTGTACGAGGCCGGCGCCCGCGTCACCGTGGTCGATCCGCGCACCGCCAGTTACGGCGACCTGCCGCAGCAGGCGCGCCGGCGCGGCATCGAGGTGAGGTACGGCTCCGTGGTGAGCCATGCCAGCGGCGATCTGCGCGTCAGCCGCGTCACGCTCAGCCGCTACCAGGGCGGCCGCCTCGCCGGCGACGCCGGCAGCCTCGATTGCGACCTCTTGGCGATGTCGGGCGGCTTCAACCCGGTGCTGCACCTGTTCGCCCAGTCGGGCGGCAAGGCGCGCTGGGACGAGCAGAAAGCCTGCTTCGTGCCGGGCCAGTCGGTACAGGCCGAAATCAGCGCCGGCGCCTGCAACGGCGACTTCAGCCTGGCCCGGGTACTGAGCGGGGCGGTGCAGGCCGCCCGCCGCTCGCTCGAACTGGAGGGGTTCGCGCTGCCCAGGCTGCCGGCCTGGTCGGTGGAGGAGCAGGGCGAGGCGCCGCTGCTGCCGCTGTGGCTGGTCGGCGACCGCGACAAGGTTGGCCGAAGCGACAAGCAGTTCGTCGATTTCCAGAACGACGTCTCCGCTGCCGACATCTACCTGGCGGCGCGCGAAGGCTACCACTCGATCGAGCACGTCAAGCGCTATACCGCGATGGGCTTCGGCACCGACCAGGGCAAGCTCGGCAACATCAACGGCATGGCGATCCTGGCCGAGGTGCTGGGGCAGAGCATTCCCGAAACCGGCACCACCACGTTCCGCCCGAACTTCACGCCGGTCAGCTTCGGCGCCATCGCCGGGCGCGAACTGGGCGACTACCTCGACCCGATCCGCAAGACCTGCCTGCACGAATGGCACGTCGAACACGGCGCGCTGTTCGAGGACGTCGGGCAGTGGAAGCGCCCGTGGTATTTCCCGAGGAACGGGGAGGACCTGCATGCCGCCGTGGCGCGCGAATGCCTGGCGGTGCGCAACAGCGTCGGCATGCTCGATGCCTCCACGCTCGGCAAGATCGACATCCAGGGTCCGGACGCCGCCACCTTGCTCAACTGGCTCTACACCAACCCGTGGAGCAAGCTCGAAGTCGGCAAGTGCCGCTACGGCCTGATGCTGGACGAGAACGGCATGGTGTTCGACGACGGCGTCACCACGCGCCTCGCCGAGCACCACTTCCTGATGACCACCACCACCGGCGGCGCGGCGCGCGTGCTCAACTGGATGGAGCGCTGGCTGCAGACCGAGTGGCCGCACCTCAAGGTGCACCTGACCACCGTCACCGACCACTGGGCGACCTTCGCCGTGGCCGGCCCGAACAGCCGCCGCGTGCTGCAGAAGGTGTGCAGCGACATCGACTTCGCGCCGCAGGCCTTCCCGTTCATGAGCTACCGCAACGGCACCGTGGCCGGGGTGGCGGCGCGCGTGATGCGCATCAGCTTCTCGGGCGAGCTCGCCTACGAAGTCAACGTGCCGGCCAACCTCGGCCGCAAGGTGTGGGAGGCGCTGATGGCGGCCGGTGCCGAGTTCGGCATCACCCCCTACGGCACCGAGACCATGCACGTGCTGCGCGCCGAGAAGGGTTACATCATCGTGGGCCAGGATACCGACGGTTCGGTCAGCCCGATCGACCTCGGCATGGAGGGCATGGTGTCCAAAGCCAAGGACTTCCTCGGCAAGCGCTCGCTGTTCCGCTCCGACACGCGCCGTCACGACCGCAAGCAGCTGGTCGGCCTCAAGCCGCTCGACCCGACGTTCGTACTGCCGGAAGGCGGGCAGATCGTCGCCGCGCCGACCAGCGGCGGCATGACGCCGATGCTGGGGCACGTCACCTCCAGCTACTTCAGCCCGATCCTGGCGCGTTCCATCGCCATGGCGGTGATGAAGGGCGGGCAGTCGCGCCACGGCGAGCGAGTCTACGTGGCCTTGCGGGACGGGCGCAGCATCGAAGTCGAAGTGTGCAGCCCGGTGTTCTACGACGTCGAAGGAGGACGCCAACATGTCTGATCAGCTGATTCAGGAAGCCCCGCTGGTGGGCATCAAGTCGAAACTGGCCGCGGCCTTCGTCAAGGGGCCGAAAGACTTCGGCCTGGTCGAGCGCGCCTTCATGACCCACGTCACGCTGCGCGGCGACCCGGACTCGCCGTCCTTCCGCGGCGCAGTGGAGCGGGTGCTGCAGCTGGCCCTGCCCAGCGGGCAGGCCATGGCGGCCTCGGCCGGCGGTTGCAGCGCGGTATGGATGGGGCCGGACGAGTGGCTGATCCAGTCGGTCGAGGAGACCGGCCCCGAGCTGGAGCGGGCGCTGCGCCAGGCGATGGCCGGCGAGCACCACGCCGTGGTCGACGTCAGCAGCGGCTACACCGTGTTCGAACTCTCCGGCCGGCGCGTGCGCGAGGTGCTGGCCAAGGGCTGCCCGCTCGACCTGCACCCCAAGGTGTTCCCGGTCGGCTGCAGCACCCAGAGCCACTTCTTCAAGGCCGGCATCACCGTGCTGCACATCGCTGAGGACCTGTACCAGCTGGTGGTGCGGCGCAGCTTCGCCGAGTACGCCTGCCTGATGCTGCTCGACGCCGCCGACGAGTTCATCCGCTAGCCGGTCGAGGCAGGCCCGCGGCGCGGGCCTACCTCCCGATCAACCGTTTTTGTAGAAGGTTCCGACATGCAGCCTCAGAGCCACGCCGCCTCCCGCACCTGGGAGATCGTCATCGACGGGTTGGCGACCCAGACCGTGGTCGGCATCTACGACTACGAGCGCGCGCCGCAGCCGGTGGTGATCGACGCCGTGCTGCGCTACCGCCACCCCGGTCAGCCGGAGGATATCGCCGAGTGCCTGGATTACCACCGCTACTGCCAGGTGCTGTGCGCCTATCTGGAAAGCCAGCCCGGCACCGGCCTGGTGGAGCAGCTGGCGATCAACCTGCTGCAGTTGTCGTTCCGCCGCTTCCCGACCCTGGAACAGGTGGACCTGACGCTGTTCAAGCCGAACGCGGTGGAGGTGGCGCGCCGGGTGGGGGTGAAGGTGTCGTGGTCGCGCCAGGACTACCAGCACTGGCACGACACGCGCCGCGCCGACCAGGGGCAGCCCCGGGCAGTGGCCGAGCAGGCCTGACGGACCACGGAGAGAAACATGAAATCCAGCCATCCTTCCCACCCATTCAGCCTGACCCTGGATTGTCCCAGCGAAGCCGGCGAGGTGGCGTCCGCGGTCGAGTTCCTTGACCGGCGCGGCTGCTACATCGACGAGCTCGCGGTGTTCGACGACGAATGCCAGCAGCGCTTCTTCCTGCGCTGCATCTTCCACCATCGCGCCGGACAGGCGCTGGCGCTGGACGAACTGCGCCGCGATTTCGCCCCGGTGGCCGCGCGCTTCGGCATGCGCTGGGCGCTCCACGACCAGGCGGTGCGCCCCAAGGTGCTGATCATGGTGTCGAAGCTCGACCACTGCCTGGCCGACCTCTTGTTCCGCTGGCGCATGGACGAATTGAAGATGGACGTGGTCGCCATCGTCTCCAACCATGACACGCTGGCCCCGTTGGCCGAAGCCAACGGCATTCCCTTCCACCACCTGCCGCTTACCCCGGACAGCAAGCCCGAACAGGAGGCGCGCCTGCGCGCGCTGATCGCCGAGAGCGGCGCCGAACTGGTGGTGCTGGCGCGCTACATGCAGGTGCTGTCGGCGGCCTTCAGCGCCGACTTCGCCGGACGCGTGATCAACATCCACCACTCGTTTCTGCCCGGCTTCAAGGGCGCCAAGCCCTACCACCAGGCCTACGAGCGCGGCGTCAAGCTGATCGGCGCCACCGCCCACTTCGTCACCGACGAGCTGGATGAAGGGCCGATTATCGAACAAGTGGTCGAAAGAGTGGATCACAGTTATGATCCAGAGCGCCTGCTCGCCACCGGGCGTGACGTCGAATGCCTGGCACTGGCGCGCGCAGTCAAGGCCTTTATCGAGAGGAGGGTGTTCATCAACGGAAAACGGACGGTGGTGCTTTAAACCGCCAGTAAACCTGGGCAATGTTGTTATTGCCTTATCGCTGTAATTTGGACGTTAAGGAGAAAGTCACCCGACAAGATAATTAACGGTAATTGCAAAATGCTCGGAGTCGCCACAATTTCCACTAGCCATGGGTTGGCGGGCAGTTCAGTCTCATTGCAGTCGTGCCTTATTAAGGAGAAAGGCAGGGCAAAAATAATACTGAATTGATTTGTGGAGGATGACGAATGGTATGAAAGCTTTAGTGGTAAGTTAATCCCAACCTTAAACAAAATTAGAGGGATTAGCAGGGTAATACTGCACTACTACTATCAGTTTGGAGGAGAAACCAATGAGCAATCAGCATAATCAAGCCGCTGTGGCGGCAGACAAGGCATGGAGCATTGAGCAACATGCCCTTGAGCCCATCCCCGTGAAGGATAGGCATGGCTCCCCGAAAGATCTTTTCAAGATGTGGCTGGGGGCAAACATCAACTATGTGGTGGTGGTAACCGGAGCGATGGCCTACTCTCAGGGGCTCTCATTCTGGCAGGCCATTGCTGCAATATTGGCAGGAAACTTGCTCGGCTGTTTGGTCGTTGGATTTTCTACCATTATGGGACCAAAGACCGGGACGGCCGGGATTGTGGTTTCCCGCAGTTCTTTCGGGCAATTGGGTTCGTTTTTCCCCAAGGCGGTCAGCCTGATTTCCGCGCTCAGCTGGTTTTCGATCAACTCGGTGGTGGCGACCGAGGCCTTGGAAACCATCATGAAAATGGGCGGCTTCACCAGTTCGCTCGTGGTCTGGATCTCGCTGGCCATCATCCTGGCGGCCGAGATCATCCTGGCGATTTTCGGCCATGCGACCATCATCGCCGCCGAAAAGTGGATTGCCATGATTCTGGCGACACTGTTTGCCGGTCTGGTGTATTTCGTCTATCCGCATGCCGATCTGGCCCAGCACTTGCTGACCGACAGCCGTTCCGCCTCCATGAGCACCTGGCTGGTGGCGATGGGTGTGGTGTGCGCGTTCCCCATCGGTTGGGCAAACTTTGCCTCGGACTACAGCCGCTATTTCCCGTCTGAAACCAGCTGGAAGAAAATCGCGCTCTTCGCGGGTGGCGGTCAGTTTGTTGCCTTGACCGTTTGCGAAATTATCGGCGTGCTGTTTGCCATGGCGGTAGGGGGCAATCTCGGCTACGACCCGGTTGGCCAGCTCGACAAGTTCCTGCCGGCATGGTTCATGGTTCCGCTGTTGCTGGCCATCATTGTCGGCGGCATTGCGGCCAACGTCCCCAATGGCTATACCGCTGGCCTCGGTCTGTTGGCCCTGCGGATTCCCATCAGCCGAGTGGCCTCCCTCGGCATCATTGCCCTGTTCACGCTGGGCTTCCGGGTCATGACGGTTTTCTACGGATCCTTCTACAGCGTGTATGAAACCTTTCTCGGTTACATGGTTTTCTGGACCGGACCGTGGGCCGCGATCATTACCGTCGACTATTTCATGCGCAAGGGCCGGTACAACTCGGCCGACATGATGAAGTGGGGGCAGGGGGATTACTGGTATAACAAAGGCATTTTCTGGCCGGGCCTGATTGCTTGGCTGGCCGGTATCTCGGTTTCGGTACTTTTCTCCAACTCCCCGGTTTTTGCCAGCCCTCTGATGACTAAAGTCCTGGGCTGGGGCGATGTGGGCTTCGAATTCGGGCTGCTGGTGCCTGGTCTGCTGTACTACTTCCTGGCCAAGAATCAATACTCGTTTAAGGCTGGGTGCAGAGTTGAGGCGGCTGTGGCCGGGAGGTCGATCTAATCGATCCAACCTCGGTCGAGACCATAATCGCTGATCCTTGATCTTTTTCCTGGCTCCTACCCGAGCGGTAGGGGCCAGGGAATCGACTGTTTGATGTTTTTCTTTCCCAATATCCGGTGCAGGCTTTTCTCCTGCATATTATTTATCGCCGCTGCGAGGCTGAGATTCGGCTGGTCCGAAAAAAAGCAGCACGGACTGGCAAGAACAGAGTTTATCTTTTGCCAGCCTCTGGTGAGGAATTAACACCGTTTCAGATGTTGAACGGGTGCGTATACGCCGAGCCGCATCCCGGATTATTAACAAACCCTCAAAAGGAGCGTATTCACCGTAGCGATATGTAGAGGTCTGTAGAAAAGAGACGTTAGATCCAGTAAGACCCCCATGGATAGTCACTTTGCCACGAGAGAATGGCAGATCGGAACGGTGACTAACATGGCTTATCATGACAAAGGAGTGGAGAGATGGAGTATGGAACACAGCAAATCCCGCGTGATAAGCGGGAGTACGGCTTTTTAGATACCTTGTTCACGTGGTTCGGCTCGGGCGTCAATACGGGCTCGTGGTATTTCGGTGGCATGGCGGCAGCGCTGGGCATGACTTTCGTGTGGCAATACAGTTTCATCTATCTGCCCCTGATGATGATTCCTTGGGCGATGGTGGCTTGGATCGGCTACAAGCACGGAGCCTCAACCGTCGCCTCGACCATTCCCTCTCTTGGCGTGAAGGGCGCAAGGCTGATGGGGATTGGTGAGTTTGTTGGCCTGATCGGTTGGCCAAGCATCAATACCTATATTGCTGCCATTTCGCTTTCTTATGTGTTCAACGCGATGTTTGGCTGGCCGGTGCATAGTGCACCCGGCGGCACCTGGACGCTGCTGGCCGGCATTGTGACCACGGCGGTGCTGCAGGGGGTCACGGTCGTCTATGGCCAGGCGGCGATCAAGTACCTGGAGTGGATCGCCGTCGCGCTGCTGCTGGTGCTGGGGATCTGGGAAACCGTGGTGGTGCTCCAGCATTGGGATTACGCGAAGATCGCCAACTTCACCCTGCCACAGAGTCAGCAGAAGAACCCGCAGTTCTTCATCGACCTCGCCTTCGGCTTCTGCTGGGGTTGGGCGATGATCTGCGACTTCTCGCGCTTGGCGAAGAACGGTACCTCGGCCACGCTGGGTAGCTGGCTGGGCGTCAATATCGGCCAGGGTTGGTTCATGACGGTCGGCGCGATCGGCGTAATCGGTGTGGTGCTGGATACCGGCGTGTTCGACCCGAACAACTCCGATCCGAGCTCGATCATCGCTTCGCTGGGCATGGGGATCGTGGCCTTCCTCGTGGTGTTCTTCGCCACCATCAGTACCAACATCACGGTGCTGTACGGCTCGGCCATGGGTCTGGTCGGGGCCACTCGCAGCACCAATCCGCGCAAATTCCTGATCTTCATCGCTCTACTGCAGCTGGCGATGTGCTTCCTGCCGCTGATGTTCAAGCACTTTGTCGAGTATTTCGAGTTCGTGCTCGGCATCGTGGGGGGGATTTTCATCCCGTTGTGGACCTTGGTGGTGGTGGACTACTTCCTGATCCGCAAATGCCGTGTGCGTGACGAAGACATCTTCGCCAAGGAAGACAGCCGCGGGCGTACGCTCAGTGCATTCGGCGATTGGAACGCGAATGGCTGGATCGCCATGATGGTGGGCCTGGCGGTGTATTTCATCCTCGCCTACGGCATGAAGGATGTTGCCGCGCAGTACACGGCCTCGTTACCGTCGGCAGCGATAACGGCGGTGCTTTACATCGTCCTGTCGTGGGTGCGCGGTTTGGCCGGCCAGCGTACAGCGACGGAAAGCGCCTGAGATCGTTTGCCCCTTGCTCTGCTGATCCTCTCCCGGGCTTCGGGTGCTCAATAGGCCGGGAGAGGGTCGATGTGATGTTTTGGCTGCGTCGAAGTGATGTTTTGGCTGCGTCGAAGTGATGTTTTGGCTGCGTCGAAGTGATGGCAGCATTCTGGAGAAGTGAAATGAAGCATAGCCCGCATATTTCCGAACTGACCTGGCCGGTTTACGACGCCAAGGTCAAAGATGGTCAAACCGTCGTCATGATTCCCGTTGGCGCACTCGAGCAGCACGGCCATCATATGTCGCTCAATACCGACGTCTTGTTGCCGACGGCAATTGCCGAACGGGTGGCCCGAAACATTGACGCGCTCGTCGCACCGCCGATCTCCTACGGCTACAAGTCACAGCAGAAATGTGGCGGCGGGAATCATATGCCGGGGACGACGAGTCTCGACGGCCACACGCTGACTTGCACGATCCGTGATGTTTTGAAAGAACTGGCTCGTCATGGGGTTCGCAAGACGGTGCTGGTCAACGGCCATTACGAGAATTCGATGTTTATCGTCGAAGGCGTTGACCTCGCACAGCGTGAACTGCGCTGGGATGGGATTCGCGACTTCTCTACGGTGGTGCTTTCGTATTGGGATTTCGTCACCCCTGAGGCAATCGAGACAATCTATCAGGATGAATTCCCAGGCTGGGCGGTAGAGCATGGTGGTGTACTCGAAACCTCGCTGATGCTGCATCTCTATCCGAATCTGGTGGATATCGACAAAGTGGTCGACCATCCGCCGGCCACGTTCCCTCCTTACGATTTCTTCCCCGTCAAGCCGGAATGGACGCCGGCATCGGGCTGCCTTTCCTCGGCAAAGAAGGCCAGTGCCGAACACGGCGAATTATTGCTGAAAGTGTGTGTCGACGGGATCAGTACCGCCCTGTCGACGGCCTTCGACAACTAACTCCGGCTTTACACCAATCCAAATAGGCGCAACACCTCGTGCGAGGTGTTGCGCCAGACAAAACATTCCATCGTGGAGCGTATCCGAATGGAGTGGGCTTTCGTGCGTCTGGATATAGCCAAGACTTTGGTTTTTCATGCTCTCTGCGATTGGAGAGCTGTCGCCAAGCGCCGCTTGGGATGAAGTGTCTTGGCGAAAAAGGGGAGAAGTCTGTTATGAAAATACGCACGAAGCTGGTGTTTTGCTTCCTGCTTACCACGTTGTTGCCGGTATCGGTTATCGCCACGCTGTCGATACTGCAAGCCCGTTCGGAGGCGATGCAGCATTTCATCGAGGCCAGTGGCCGTGAGATCCGGCAAATCGATAAAGCGCTGAGCAGCACCTTCAAGGGGGTATTTGAAAATGCCGCTTTTTTCGCCTCCTTGCCGCAAATGGAGCAACTGGGTCCGCAGGTCAGCAATTTCACTTCTTTATCTGGCGAGCAGACCATTGCTTCGGGTCATAAGGGCGGTGTCGAAGAGGAGTTGTTCCGGCTGTTCCATCAGTTTGGCAGCACTCACCCTGAACTGGCTTATATCTATGTCGGCACGGAACAGGGGGGGCTAGTGCAGTGGCCGGAGGGGAAGGTGAATGCACCGTATGATCCCCGCAATCGCCCCTGGTACACCCTGGCCATGGCCAATCCCGGGCGCAGCGTGCTGACCGACGCCTATTACTGGGCGGGCGACGACACCACCCTGATCAGTTCTGCGCACTCGATCAAGCGTAATGGCCGCAAGCTGGGGGTGATGGTCATGGACATGTCGCTCAAGGGGTTGACCGATATGGTGCGGAAGATCCGCATCGGTGAGAGCGGCTTCCTGATGCTGGTGCAGGGCAACGGCACGGTGTTGGTCGACCCGCTCAAGCCCGAGCACAACTTCAAGAAGCTGGCCGAGATCGACGGCGGCGCCTACGCCGCGCTCGGCGCGCTCGACGCCGGCCAGGTCGCCGTGACGCTGGGCGGCGAGGCGTACCAGGCCAACGTGATCAAGTCGCCGCTGTTGGGCTGGAAGTTCATCGGCCTGGTCAAGCGCGCCGAGATCTACGCCCACGCCGAGCGCATGGCCTGGACCATCGCGGCGATCAGCCTCGGCCTGGTGCTGGTGCTGTCGCTGCTGGGGGGCTGGCTCGCCGGCTTGATCGCGCGCCCGGTGCAGCAGGTGGCAGAGGGGCTGCACGCCATCGCCGCCGGCGACGGCGAGCTGACGCGCCGGCTCACGGTGACGTCGCGCGACGAGACCGCGACGCTGGCGCAACGCTTCAACGGCATTCTCGACACTATCCTGCACCTGGTGCGGCAGACCAGCCTCAAGGCCGGCGAGGTGGGCGAATCCGCCGGACGCGTGGATCACGTCGCGCGCACCATGAGCCAGACGGCACAGGCCCAGCTCGCGGTGCTGGAGAACGCCGCGAGCGCGGTCAGCCGCATGGCGGACAGCGCGGAAACGGTGGCGCGCAATTGCGAGCAGGCCGCCACCGCGGCGCAGGACGGTCAGCAGTCGGTGCTGCAGGGCGAGCAGGTGGTGGACGAGACCGTGGCCAGCGTCGAAGCCCTGAGCGCCACGCTGCGCCAGGCCTCGGCGTCGCTGCAGGAGCTGGAGGCCGCCGGGCAGGACATCACCGCCATCCTCGAGGTGATCCGCGGCATCGCCGACCAGACCAACCTCTTGGCGCTCAACGCCGCGATCGAGGCGGCGCGCGCCGGCGAGCAGGGGCGCGGTTTTGCCGTGGTGGCGGACGAGGTGCGTTCGCTGGCGCAAAGCACGCAGCAGTCGACGCGCCAGATCCAGGCCTTGCTCGACAAGCTCGGCCAGGGCACGCGGCTGGTGGCCCGCGAAATGGCGAGCAGCCTGGCGCAGTCCGACGACACGGTGCTCAAGAGCGGCGCGGCACGCGAGGCGTTTGGCCGCATCTCGCAGTCGGTGCGGGTGATCCACGAGATGAACGCGCAGATCGCGCGCGCCAGCACCGATCAGCACCAGGCCACGGCGCGGCTCTCCAGCGACATCGAGCATGTCTGCGGCGCGGCGCACCAGGTGTCGCACCACGCCGACGAGGCGGCGAGCCACAGCGTGCAGCTGGTGGAGCTGGCGGGCGGGCTGGGCCAACTGGTGAGCCGCTTCAAGACCTGAGAACCGGTTTACGGTCTGCTGCGCTTTGGCGATACGGCGTTAAAAACGGCTTTGGAATGCTTGTTTACTGCTTGTAAACGCCGCTTCCTCAGCCGTTTTTGCCTTGTCCCGCGCTAGCTCGCGAGATCGTAAACAGGTTCTGAGCCTGGAGCCGGTGACCGCTGCTGGGGTCAGGGAGGAACAGGTTCAGCGAGCGGCTCGGTGTTTCCCCCGATCTGTCGGTGGTGCACGCGGCCGATCGGGTTCGTTTCCCTGCCGGCTAAGGTTGGCCGAAGACGGCGTGGGGCCGGCCATTGCCGCCACCTTGGATGTGGCGCGTCAGGCCGGCCGCTGCTGTTAGCCGCGGGCCGCGCTGCCGATCCTCACCGGTTCGCCCGAGCGGGCGCTGGCGTAG
Source organism: Pseudogulbenkiania sp. FW507-F1 (assembly GCF_058781125.1). NCBI lineage: Bacteria > Pseudomonadati > Pseudomonadota > Betaproteobacteria > Neisseriales > Chromobacteriaceae > Pseudogulbenkiania > Pseudogulbenkiania sp. FW507-F1. Next base: position 20,055 of record NZ_JBYSWM010000021.1, read on the forward strand.
ATTGCGTCGAGGATTTCCATCACGATCAGCCCTTCCTCGCCCGGTGCCGGGTGAGGATGCTCGTTCAGGATCGCCTCGGCGTAATCGTGCATCGCCGAGTGCGCCGGTGTCGCCGCTGGATTGAGCCGCATGTCGAACTGCGCGCCGTCCTGCTCCAGGAAGATGTGCGCGTCGAAGGTGTAGCCCTCTCCGACGTTGTGCTGCAGCAGGCCGGCCCGGGTGCCAAGGAGGCGCGTCTCCATCAGCTCGGCTTCGCGGATGTTGGCGGCCCAGGACGCTTCCAGCGCCAGCGTGGCGCCGTTGTCGAAACGGATCAGCGCGCAGGCCAGGTCCTCGACGTCGAAGTCCTTGCCGGATTGCGCCGCCAGCGGCCGCGCGATGTGGTCGTAGCTGCCACCCATCACCCAGGTCGGCTTGGGGTAGCCCATCAGCCACAGGGCCAGGTCGAGGCGGTGCACGCCGAGGTCGATCAAGGGGCCGCCGCCGGCCAGCGCCTTGGTGCCGAACCAGCCGCCGAAACCCGGCATGCCTCGCCGGCGGTGCCACACCGAGCGCCCGAAGTAGAAGTCGCCGAAGCGCCCGGCGTCCACCTGCGCCTTCAGCGCGCGCGACTGCGCCGAGAAGCGGTAGGAGAAGTTGATCATCAGGCGCTTGCCGGCACGGCGCGACGCTTCCAGCATCTCGCGCCCCTCGTCCGCGTTGAGCGCCATCGGCTTCTCGCACAACACGTGGCAGCCGGCCTCGAACGCCGCCAGCGTCAGCTCCTTGTGGTACTTGTTCGGGGTGCACACGCTCACCACGTCGAGCCGCTCCGCCGCCAGCATCGCGTCAGCGCTGTCGTAGCGCGCCGCGATGCCGAACTGCTCGCCGACCTTGGCCAGCCGCTCGAGGTCGGGGTCGCAAATCGCCGCCACCTCCACCTGCGGGTGCTGCAGCCAGCCCTCGATATGCAACCGGCCGATGCCGAGGCCGATCACGCCGACGCGCAGGCGGCGGCCGTCTTCGGCGCGCGGCGCGTCTTTCACTTCCACCTTGTAGTCGTCGTTCATTGGATATCTCCCTTGCCTTGCAGGATGCCGACTTTGCCGAAGCTCACGGTCTTTTCGCTCAGCTTTTCCAGCGGCGGCGACATCGGGCAGCGATCGACGATGTTGACGCGCGGGGTGGCCCACTGCACCGCGTTGGCCAGGACGCGCTGCACGTTGGCGTCGTGGTAGGTCGGGTAGGCCTCGTGACCGGGGCGGAAGTAGAAGATACGACCGTGGCCACGCTCCCAGCAGCAGCCGGAGCGGAACACCTCGCCGCCCTCGAACCACGAGATGAACACGGTGCTGTCCGGCTGCGGAATGTCGAAGCGCTCGCCGTACATCTCTTCGTTCGGCAGCTCGAAGTACTCGCCGAGACCGGCGGCGATCGGGTGCGACGGCTCGACCACCCACACGCGTTCCTTCTCGTCCGCCTCGCGCCACTTCAGCGAGCAGTTCGTCCCCAGCAGGCGGCGGAAGATCTTCGCGAAGTGGCCGGAGTGCAGCACGATCAGCCCCATGCCTTCCAGCACGCGGCGCTGCACGCGCTCCACCACGGCGTCGGACACTTGGTCGTGCGCCTTGTGGCCCCACCACAGCAGCACGTCGCAGCCGGCCAGGCGTTCTTCGGACAGGCCGTGCTCGGGCTCGTCGAGCGTGGCGGTGGCAATCTCCAGCGGCAGCGCGCCGGGGTTGAGCGCCGGCGTCTCGGCGAGCGCGGCGGCAATGGTGGTGTGCAGCCCGTCCGGGTAGATGGCGCGCACCGCCTCGCTCTCCCGCTCGTGGCGGAATTCGTTCCAGACAATGACAGAAATCTTGGTTTTTAGCACAATGCTTCTCCAGGGTGGTTTCAACGCTAGGCAATGACCGAGTTCCAGCCTGCTTGGTTGTGGGGCCGAATGGTGTGGTCCGACGTGAAAAAGAGTAGCCGTCCTCCGGGCCTTCCCTCAATCTGAAAGAGCGCGAAAAAACTGCGAAGAATGTCAAAAAACCTGGATTCATTGCCGCCGTCGCTCGAAGCGATCGTCCGGCAGCCGAGCCCGCGCCAGGCCGCGCCCGAACAGGCCCCCCGGATGCGCCGCGAGCTGGCGGCGTTTGTGCACGGCTTGGCGGACGGAACCCGGCCCTTGCGGCTGCCCGGCGCGGCGGGTGAGTGGGCGGCCGGCGGCGACGGGCACTTCCATCTGGCGCCCGAGCTGTTCCTGCAGGTGGCGGGGTGGACGCGCTTCCGCTTTCCGCACGGCGAGCTGCGGTTGGGGCCGGGCGAGGCGCTGGTGCTCCCTCCCAAGCTGCTGCACGCCGAGCGCGTCGGTGCGGCGGAGGACGGCACGCCGTTCTGCAATATCGTGGTGTACGCCGAGGGGGCGACGCTGATCTGCCACATCGCCCACGAGGAAGCGCCGGGGCAGCCGGGCATCCTGCACCTGGAGGCGCGCCAGCATGCCCAGGCGCACGGCATTCACGACTGGCTGGCCGATGCCGCGCGCCTGGGGCGCAGCTCCGGTGCGGCGACGGACACGGAGCCGGCCTGGGCCGCAGCCCAGGCGCGAGCGCTGGTGGTGGCGGCCACCGCCGGGGTGCTGCGCGCGCTCGACGACGCCAGCGCCGACACCCGGCAGGAGCCGCCGCTGGTGGCGCGGGTGCGCGTTCTGGTGCAGAACCAGCTGGGCGATCATCAGCTCAGCGTGCGGCGTCTCGCCGCGCAGTCGGGCTGCACCGCGGATTACCTGTCGCACCTGTTCAGCCAGACGACCGGCGAACACCTCGCCGCCTTCATCAACCGCCAGCGCATGGAGCGCGCCGCCCGTCTGCTGGGCGAGAGCGCGCGGGCCGGCAAGGAGGTGGCGTGGGCTTGCGGTTTTGCCACCCAGAGCTACTTCATCCGCACCTTCCGGGCGCATTTCGGCCTGACCCCCAAGGCCTGGCGGGCGGCTCGGGAGCAAGGGGCTGCGGAGCGCTGATAGCGATCGCTCGGGTGGGGGCGGGTCGCCGTGCGCCGTCACGGTGCGGCCATCACCGCGTGCCCGGCTCCAGGTCCTGGATCATCGCCCGGCACGCAGCGCCATGGGCTACAGTGAAGGGACGATACACCGGCTGATCGGCGTGCCGGCGGCGAGGGGGCAAGATGCAAAGCGGCAAGCGTGAAGTGGCCATTCCGGTGCAGGAGGCCTGGCTCGAGGGGCACCTGGAGATTCCCCTGGGGGCGGTCGGCGTCGTGCTGTTTGCCCACGGCAGCGGCAGCGGCCGCTTCAGTCCGCGCAACAACTACGTGGCCGAGGTGCTGCAGGAGGCCGGTATTGCCACGCTGTTGTTCGATTTGCTGACGCGCGAGGAAGACCAGGTCTACCAGACGCGCTTCGACATCGCCCTGCTCACCGAGCGGCTGGAGGCCGCCACCGCCTGGCTCAAGCGCCAGCCCGACACCGCCGCGCTGCCGGTGGGCTATTTCGGCGCCAGCACCGGTGCGGCCGCGGCGCTACGCGCGGCAGCGCATCAGGGCGCGGACATCGCCGCCGTGGTGTCGCGTGGCGGCCGCCCCGACCTGGCCGGCGCGGCGTCGCTGGCGCAGGTGCACAGCCCGACCCTGCTGCTGGTGGGCGAGCTCGACGTCGAGGTGATCCGCCTCAATCAGGAAGCGCAGGCCCACATGCACTGCCCGACCTCGCTCGTCATCATTCCCGGTGCCACCCATCTGTTCGAGGAACCGGGCACGCTCACCGAGGTCGCCAACCACGCCGCGCAGTGGCTGCGCACCCACCTGTCCCTTTAGAGCCTGTTTACGATCTCGTGAGCTAGAGCGAGACAAGGCAAAAACGGCTGAGGAAGCGGAGTTTACTCGTGGTAAATGAGCATTCCGAAGACGTTTTTAACGCCGTATCGCCGACGCGCAGCAGATCGTAAACAGGTTCTTAGCGCCGGCTCAGGGTCTTTCTTGCACCGGCAGTGCCCGGCCGCAGTCGAAATAAAAGACCTTGAACAGGCCCTTATGGCGCACCACCGGCGTCCCGACGCGCTGCCGGCATCTCTTTTTTCTCACCCTGATCCTGGCCCCGTCCGGTCGGCTGCAAATGGCCGGCGCAGGCCTTGTCGTTCCTGCCGCAGCCAGACAGCGGGTCTACAATAAAGTGAGAAATTGCTGCTTCGGGATGATTGCCATGTCCCCATCTGTCATCACACTGTCGCACGGTGACGCCCTTCTCGTGGTCGACGTGCAGAACGACTTCCTGCCCGGCGGGCGGTTGGCGGTAGGTAGCGGCGACGAGGTGGTGCCGGTGCTCAACCGTTATATCGATGTTTTCGTGGCTCAGCGCTTGCCGGTATATGCCACCCGGGATTGGCATCCTCCCGATCACTGTTCGTTCACCCCGCAGGGCGGGGCCTGGCCGGCGCATTGCATTGCCGGCAGCGAAGGGGCCCAGTTCGCGCCGAGGCTGCACCTGCCGCGCTCGACCGTCGTCGTCTCGAAGGCCATGCATACCAAGCGGGACGCCTATTCCGGCTTCGACGGCACACGGCTGGAACATGCCCTGCAGCGTAACGGGGTGGGGCGTCTGTTCGTCGGCGGGCTCGCCACCGACTACTGCGTGCTCAACACCGTGCGTGACGCCCTCAAGCAGGGCTTCACGGTGTGCCTGCTGGTGGATGCGATCCGTGCCGTCAACGTCGATCCCGACGACGGCATGCGTGCCGAGGGCGAGATGTGCCGGCTCGGCGCGCATCCGGTGGTGTTTCGGGATCTGGCGGCATGAGCGGCTCGTCCGGCAGCGTGCTCCTCACCGACTGGTACCAGCTCACCATGCTGCAGGCCTATTTCGACGAAGGCATGGCGGAGACCGCGGTATTCGAATGCTTCGTGCGCAGCCTGCCGCCGGGGCGCGATTTCCTGATCGCGGCGGGCCTGGAACAGCTCTTGCAGTATGTCGAGACGCTGCGCTTTGCCCCGCAGGAACTGGACTGGCTCGCCGGCCAGCACCGGTTCAAGCCGGCGTTTCTCGATTACCTGCGCGACTTCCGCTTCTGCGGCGACATCGACGCCATGCCCGAGGGCACGCTGTTCTACCCCAACGAGCCGATCCTGCGCGTCACGGCGCCGATCGCGCAGGCCCAGCTGATCGAGAGCCGACTCATCAACCTGGTGCATTTCCAGACCGTGGTGGCGTCGAAGGCGGTGCGCTGCGCGCTGGCCGCGCCGGGCAAGCGCCTGGTCGACTTCGGCTTTCGCCGCACCCACGGCGGCGAGGCCGGCCTGATGGCGGCGCGTGCCTGCTACCTGGCCGGGTACGACGGCACGGCGACGGTGCAGGCCGGGATGCGGTTCGGCATCCCGGTGTTCGGCACCATGGCGCATTCTTACGTCGAGGCGCACGCCACCGAGGTCGAGGCCTTCGAGCACTTTGCCCGGTCGCAGCCGGACAACGTGGTGCTCCTGATCGATACCTACGACACCGAGGCGGCGGCGCGCAAGGTGGCGGCGCTGGCGCCCCGGCTGGCGCAGCAGGGCATCCGCATCGGCTCGGTGCGGCTCGATAGCGGCGACCTCGCCGCGCACGCGCGCGCGGTGCGGGCCATCCTCGACGCGGCCGGCCAGCAAGGCATCGGCATCTTCTGCAGCGGCAACCTCGACGAGGACGAGCTGCGCTGCCTGCTCGCCGCGGGGGCGCCGATCGACGGCTTCGGCGTCGGCACGCGCGTCGACACCGCCTGCGACAGCCCCTACCTCGACTGCGTCTACAAGCTGCAGGAATACGCCGGCACGGCGCGGCGCAAGCGCTCCACGGGCAAGGCGACCTGGCCCGGCCGCAAGCAGGTGTATCGCTGCTACGCCGCGGACGGCCGCTTCGACCACGACGTGGTGGCCTTGCTGGACGAGCCGCCGCCGGCCGGCGAGCCCTTGCTGCAAGGCTGCATGCGCCAGGGGCAGCGCGTGGGCGAGGCGGTGACCCTGGCGCAAAGCCGCGATCACGTTGCCGCGCAGTTGCGCCGCTTGCCGGCCACGCGGCCATACCGCATCGAGATCAGCCCGGCGCTGCAGGACCTGGCGCAGCAGCTCGATCGGGAAGAGCACTAGTTTTCTTCATGTACGGGCGGTGGCGAGCCTAGGCCCCCGCATCTCCGCCATCCCCCGCCTCCCAGCGCAGCCGTTCGCCGGCTTCGAGCAAGTCGGTGCCGAATTCGGCCGAGAGCGCCTGCATGCGGCGGCACAGCGCGGAGCGCTCGGGCTCGGGCGCGCGCTGGACCCGCGCCAGCGTGAGCAGCGCCGGCACCAGCTCCAACCGCGTCAGTCGGCCGTGCTCGAACGTCACCAGAAACAGGAAGCTCCAGTCGTTGCGCCACCACGGGTCGACCGCGTAGTCGTCGAGGAAGTCGCCGGTGTCATACAGGATGGGCTTGCCGTGGTGAATCTCGACACCCTGGCACAGGTGGGCACTGTGGCCGTGGAACAGATCCACGCCGAGATCGACGGCGGCGCGGGCGAAAGCGCGGAAGTGCGCCGGCGGGCGCTCGACCATGTTCGGCCCCCAGTGGCAGGACAGCACCACCAGCGCCGCACCGGCTCCGCGCGCCGCCTGCACCTGCTGTTGCAGCGCCGGCAGGCTGGCCGGGTCGATCGGCAGGTAGCGCGTGCCGGGGCGTTCGCTGGTGGCGGCGAACGGCGATTCGTTGTCGGTGATGGCGATCAGCGCCACGCGGCAGCCGCCGGCCTCGATCAGCGCCGGCCGGCAGGCTTCGGCCAGGTCGTGGCCGGCGCCGGCGTGGGCGATGCCGGCGCGGTCGAGATGCTGCAGGGTGTCGAGCAGGCCGGCCTCGTTGTAATCGAGCACGTGGTTGTTGGCGAGCGCGACGGCGTCGATGCGCGCCGCGCGCAGCACCTCGACCACCCGTGGGTCGGCGCGGAAGTGGAACACCTTGTCGGTGCGCGTCCAACGCTGGCGGTGCCGGGTGATGGCGCATTCCAGGTTGACGAGGCGGGCGTCGGCGCCGTCCATGATCGGCAGCAGATCGCCCCAGGGCTGGGCCGGCGGGTTCTTGATCACGATATCGCTCACCAGCCGTCCCAGCATCACGTCGCCCGCCAGCGCCAGGGTGGTCATCGCGCTCTCCTTGCCGTTCGCTCCCACTTCATAGGCTAGCCCGCCGTGGCGCTGGCGGGGCGGAAAGCGACGGTTTTTCGACCGTGGCGGCCGGTGCGGGGGCGAGGCCGTCGCCCGGACGGCTTCATATAATGAAGGATTCACGATGCCCGCTCCCGGACGGGAGCGGGGCGGGAGGCGATGCCATGGCCCCACCCGATGTGCCGGCGACGATGACAACGCCGCGCTACGGCTATTTCGACCACGACGCCGATCTCGGCATCGAGGCCTGCGGGGCGACCCCCGAGGCGGCGATGGAGGCGGCGGCCGAGGCGATGTTCGCGGTGATGACCGATCTCGCCGCGCTGCGCCCGGAGCAGCAGCTGGAGCTGGATTTCGACGAGGCCGACCCGGAGCTGGCGCTGGTGACCTGGCTCAACCTGCTGCTGGCGGAGGCGCAGAGCCGGCGCCTGGTGTGGTGCCGCTTCCGGCTCCAGCGCGACGGCAGCCGCTGGCACGGCGTGGCGGCGGGGCAGCCGTGGACGGCGGCACTGGAGCGCGGCGTCGAGGTCAAGGGCGCCACCCTGACGCAGCTCTCGCTGACGCCGCAGGACAGCGGGTGGAGGGCGCGCTGTGTGGTGGACGTGTAAAAACCTGTCCATGATCCTGCTGCGCTGCCCTGATCGGGGCTCATGCACTGCTCGAAATCCTCATGGACTCCTTGTCCATTCCGGTTTCTGCGCTGTTCTTCACCTCGCTGAGGGCCGCTCGCGACGGCTCCTGAACAGGTTTTAGCGATGGTGGCCAGGAGGTGTAATGATGGATATCGCGCGCTTGCGGCAGGCTGGGCCGTACGAGTGGACGCTGGCGCCGTCCCGCGCCGAGGCGGGCGGCGAGGTGCGGCTGTTCGCCGACGCCGAGCTGTTGCGCGGCATGGACGACAAGGTGCTGGAGCAGATCCGCAACGTGGCGCGGCTGCCGGGGCTGGTGGGCGCGGCGATGACCATGCCCGACGCGCACTGGGGCTACGGCTTTCCGATCGGCGGCGTGGCCGCCTTCGACGCCGACGCCGGCGGGGTGGTGTCGGCGGGCGGCGTGGGCTTCGACATCTCGTGCGGCATCCGCTGCCTGCGCACCGACCTGAACTGGGAGCAGCTGGCGCCGCAACGGCACCACCTGGCCGACAGCCTGTTCCGCGAGATACCGGCCGGGGTCGGTGAAGAGGGGCGGTTGCGGCTGTCCGTCAGGGAACTCGAACAGGTGATGCGGCAGGGCGCGCACTGGGCGGTGGCGCAGGGTTTCGGCCCGGCCGACGATCTGCCCTACATCGAGGAGCAGGGCTGTGTCGGCGGCGCCGAGCCGGGCTGGGTGTCGGACCTGGCCAAGAAGCGCCAGCTGGGCGAGATGGGCACGCTGGGTTCCGGCAACCATTACCTGGAAGTGCAGGTGGTGGACCGCATCCACGACGAGGCCGCGGCGACGGCCTTCGGCCTCCGGGTGGGGCAGGTGCTGGTGTCGATCCACTGCGGCTCGCGCGGACTCGGGCACCAGATCGGCACCGATTACCTGTTGCTGCTGGCCAAGTCGGCGGCCAGCCTCGGCCTGACGCTGCCGGACCGCGAACTCGCCTGCGCGCCGATCCGCTCCGAGGCCGGACAGCACTACCTGGGCGCGATGAACAGCGCCATCAACTGCGCGCTGGCCAACCGCCAGATACTGGCCGCGCTGACGCGGGGCGTGCTGGCGCGCTATTGGCCAAGCGCCCGTCTCGACACGCTGTTCGACGTGTCACACAACACCTGCAAGGTGGAACGGCACCGCGTGGAGGGACGCGAACGCACGCTGTACGTGCACCGCAAGGGCGCGACGCGCGCCTTCGGTGCGGGCCACGCCGGCCTGCCCGACGCCTACCGCGCGGTCGGCCAGCCGGTGATCATCGGCGGCAGCATGGGCACCGGCTCCTACATCCTGGCCGGCAACCCGCCCGGGCAGAACCACGCCTTCGCCTCGGCCAGCCACGGCGCCGGGCGCGCCATGAGCCGCCACCAGGCGCTGAAGTTCTGGCATGGCCGGCAGCTGCTGGACGATCTGGCGGCGCAGGGCATCCTGATCCGCACCGGCTCGCTGCGCGGCGCGGCGGAAGAGGCGCCGGGGGCGTACAAGGACGTCGACCGCGTGGCGGACGTGACCGAGGCGGCCGGGCTGGCGCGGCGCGTGGCGTTTCTGAGACCGAAGATCTGCATCAAGGGATGAGCGCTTGTGAATAAATCTGCTGCGCATCCCTGATCGGGGCTCATGTGCTCTGCGTGCGAATCTTGCATTCGCTCTGCGATGTGGAATCCTCATGGACTCCAGTCCATTCCGGTTCCTGTGCTGCTCTTCACCCCGCTGAGGGACGCTCGCGACGATTTCTTTCACAAGCTTTGGGGCGGGGCTTCGGCCAACCTTCGAATAGCCCGAACCCCCCTCACGCCGCCTTCGCCGGCGGCAGCACCAGGTCGGGGTGTTCTTCCCGGATCAGCTCGAGAAAGATTTCCACCACCTCGGGGTCGAAGTGTTCGCCGGCGTGGTCGCGGATGTAGGCGACCGAATCCGGCAAGGGCCACGGTTCCTTGTAGGGGCGGCGGTAGAGCAGGGCGTCGAACACGTCCACCACCGCGACGATGCGCGCCGACAGCGGAATCGCGCTGCCGGCCACGCCGTTGGGATAGCCCTTGCCGTTGTAGTACTCGTGGTGGCCGGCGGCGATTTGCGCGCCGATTGACAGGTAGCTCTCGCCCTCCACCATGCTGGCGGACTTCTCCAGGATCTTGGCGCCGATGCTGGCGTGCTGCTTCATCACCTCCCATTCTTCCGGGTTGTGCTTGCTCGGGTTGTGCAGGATCAGGTCGGGGGTGCCGACCTTGCCGACGTCGTGCAGGATGCTCGCCATGCCCACCATTTCGAGAAAACTCGGTGTCAGGATGTCGGGGTGCAGTCCCTTGGCCGCCATGCGGTGGGCGATGGCGTCGGTCAGCCGCTGCACCCGCAGCACGTGGTCGCCGGTGGTGCTGTCGCGGTATTCAGCGAGGTCGGCCAGCGCCACCACGGTGGCCTCCTGGGCGTTCTTCATCTGGGTGTGGTAGTAGAGGTTGTCGAAGGCGGCGGCGATGCGGTTGCAGTACACCTTGAGCAGCTCCTGGTCCACCTCGGACAGGGGGCGCGGCGGGGTGAAGTAGATCACGAAGGTGCGCCGCGAGTGGGTATCGAAATACAGCACCGAGCCGGGGTGGTTGAAAATGCAGCTGTGCTTCTCGGCGGCCTGCTGCATGGCCTGGAAGATGGCGCTGCTGCTGTCGAGCTGCCCGCTCTGCTGCAGCTCGGCAAACAGGCCGGTGGCCGCGATCACCTGCAGCGTGCCGCCGGCGATGGTGGCGTCCTCGCAGACGCACAGCACGCCGTCGGTGCCGACGTCGAGGATGGCGCTGATCTGGCGCAGCACGCCCGAGGCGAACTCGCGCAGCGACTGGATCTGGTACAGGTTGGAGGTGGCGGCCAGGATGGCATCCAGTCCCTGGCGGCTGCGTTCGATGATGAACAGGCTCTCGTAGGCGCGCAGCGAGGCGATCACGGTGGTGAACAGCTTCTGCGCGGTGAGTTCGGTCTTGGCCTTGTAGTCGTTGATGTCGTAGGAGACGATCACCTCCTGTTCCGGCGCCTGGCCCGGCTGGCCGGTGCGCAGCACGATGCGCACCAGGCGGTTACCCAGTCCCTCGCGCACTTCGCGCACCATCTCCAGCCCGGCGTGGTCGCTCTCCATCACCACGTCGAGCAGCACCAGCGCGATGTCCGTTTCCGTGCGCAGGATATCCATGCCTTCCTTGGCGCTGTAGGCGCTCAGAAGCTCGACGGCGCGGTCCTTGTAGCTGACGCCCTGCAGCGTCAGGCGGGTCACCGCGTGCACGTCCGGCTCGTCGTCCACCACCAGCACGCGCCAGGGGCGCAACAGGGGAGGTGGCGGCGTGGTGCCCGCTTCGTCCTCGATCAGCCAGTCTTCCTGGCTCGTTACCGTTTCGGCGCTGTTCATCCCTTGCCCTCGCTGACCGCCGGCGCCACCGCCGGAAACTGCAGGGTGAAGCGCGTGCCCGCGTTGGGCCGGCTCTCCACCTGCAACCGTCCACCTAATTTACCGGTGACGATGTTATAGACAATGTGCAGCCCCAATCCGCTCCCGCCGGCGCTGCGCCGCGTGGTGAAAAACGGCGTGAACACGCGCGGCAGGTTCTCCGGCGCGATGCCCTTGCCGTTGTCGGCGAATTCCAGCGCGATCTCGCCGCCCAACTGTTGTGCCCGGATCGTGACCTCGCCCGGCTGCCCCTCGTCGAAGGCGTGGGTGAGCGAGTTGACCAGCAGATTGGTGATGATCTGGGCCAGCGCGCCGGGGTAGCTGTCGAGGCGGATGCCCTCGGCGCAGTCGATGCTGACGCGGATGGCGCTGTGCTTGAACTTGGGGCGCAGGCTGGCGATGACTTCGTGCAGGTAGCCGGCGAGATCGAACTCGCGGCGCTCCTCGCTCATCTGGTCCACCGCCACTTGCTTGAAGCTCTGCACCAGGTGCGCCGCGCGCTCGGCGTTGACCTGGATCAGCCCGACGCTTTCGCTCGCCGTCTGCACGTAGCCCTGCACGTCGGATTTTTTCAGCTGCCCCGCCTCGAGCTGGCCGGCGAGCTGGCGCGTCTTGTCGCCGAGCAGGCTGGCGCAGGTGAGGGTGATGCCGACCGGGGTGTTGATCTCGTGGGCGATGCCGGCGACCAGCCCGCCCAGCGCCGCCAGCTTCTCGCTCTGCATCAGCGTGGCCTGGGCCTGCTTGAGGTTGTCGTAGGCCAAGCGGATTTCGGCTTCGGCCTGGCGTCCCTTTTCCACGTCCTCGGCCAGGCGCTGGGCGATGCGGTTGAAGCTGCGCACCACGTCGCCGAATTCGTCCTGGCGCTCGGTGAGCAGGGTGAGGCTGTCCTCGCCGCCCTGGTGCTCGGCCGCCAGCGCCAGGGCGTCCTTCAGCGTCTCCAGCGGGTTCAGCACCATGAGACGCAACGCGATCGACAGCGCGATCAGCAGCACCGCGTCCAGCGCCAGGATTTCGGCCACGCGGTTCAACACCTGGCTGCTCAACTGCGCCTCGATGCTGGCGCGCGACAGCCACACGCGGGCGTGGCCGAGGGCGTGGGTCTGGTTGAACTGCTTGAGGGCGAGCGGCACGTCGAGCCGCTCGGCGGCCGCCGCCTCGACCGGCTCCACGCCGCGCGCCAGCAGCAGCTTGCCGTTTTCCTCGTACACCGCGATGCGCTCGACCGGGCTGGTCAGCTCCGCCGTCAGGTTCTGCTGCAGCAACGCCGTGTCGAGGTTCCAGATCGGCAAGGGCAGGTTGGTGCGCAGACGCTGCTGCACGGCGCGGCGCGCTTCGCTGTACTGCTGCTCTAGCTGCTGACGGGTGTTGAGGTAGGTCAGCCAGCCGGACACGCTCAGCACCGCCGTGACCAGCAGCACGAACAACAGGTTGAGGCGAAAGCCGATGCTGTGTTTCATCGAGAAGAAGGGTCTCGGTGGATGGAGGGCGTGGCCGGCGCAGGCTCACAGTTTCAAGATAGAACAAGGACGCGGCCGCCAAGAGCCTGTTCGCACCCGGGCGGCGCGTTCCGGGGCGAGGTGACGGCCGGGTGGCCGACGTGGGAAGGAAACGGGGTTGATGCCGAGCTGTTGCCTGCAAAATCAGGGCGCTAGACTGAAAGGAGCGGCCACCGGCCCCGTTTTGGCCGGCACGGGAGCGCCGCGGGAAAAACGCCATGCCAAACGATGCGGTGAGCGGATGGATCGTGCGTGCCGGTCGCAAGGGGCTGGCGGCGCTGCTGCTGGGCACGCTCGCTGCGCTGTGCCCGGGCGCGCCCCTGACCCTGCTGTCCACCGAATACCCGCCCTATACCAGTCCCTCGCTGCCGCGGCAGGGCATCGCCACCGCCATCGCCGTGGAGGCGTTTCGCCGCGCCGGGCTTCAGGTGGTGATCCAGTACCGCCCCTGGGCGCGTGCCCTGTACGAGGCCAAGGAGGGCAGCAGCGACGGTGTCGTCGGCCTGTGGCACTCCAGAGAGCGCGAGGCGTTCCTGGCGTACAGTCAGCCGCTGGTGGACAACGTGGTCGGCTTCTACGCGCGTGCCGATCGGCGCCACGACGTGCGCCGCCTGCCGCGGCTTCGCTCGCTCACCATCGGCGTGGTGCGCGGCTACCTCAAGCCACCCAATGTCGAGGCCGCGCGGCTGCGGACCGAGGAGGCCATCGACGACGAAGCCAACCTGCGCAAGCTGGCGGCGGGGCGCGTCGACCTGGCGCTGATCGACAAGGGGGTGGCCCGCTACCTGCTGCGCTACCGCCTGCCGGAGCAGCGTGGGCGGCTGGTGTGGCTGGAGCCGCCGGTCTACTCGCTGCCGCTATATGTCGGGTTCTCGCGGCGCGTGCCCGGCTGGGAACAGCGCCTGGCCGAGTTCAACGCCGGGCTGGCGGTGATGCGCCAGGACGGTTCGCTGGAACGGCTGCGCCATGAACTGGCCATGGAGCCTCCGTCGTCCGGCGAGTAAGGCAGCACCCGGTCTTCGGCCAACCTTGCTTTGCCCCTGAACGCTCTTCAGCGGTACTCCGGCAGCTTGGCCAGCCCCTCGCGCAGGTGGTCGACCATTAGCCGCAGCTTGGCCGAGAGGTGGCGCTGCTGCGGGTAGACCGCCCACACCGCGGTGTTGGGCGGGGTGTGCGCCGGCAGCAGTTCCACCAGCCGCCCCTGGCGCAGCGGCTCGCGCACGTAGTAGTCCGGCAGCTGGCACAGGCCGAAGCCGCGCAGCGCAGCGTCCAGCACCGCCTGGCCGCTGTTGCAGCGCCAGCGTCCCTGCGGCTTGAAGTGCCAGGGGCGGCCGTCGAGGCGGAAGCTCCACACCGACGAGGTGCCGATCAGGCACTGGTGGCGTGAGAGCTCGCCCAGCGTGTGCGGCGTGCCGTGGTGCGCGAGATAGGCGGGAGCGGCGCACAGGTGCATGGTGCGGGGTGCTAAGCGCGTGGCGACCAGGCTGGAGTCGGCCAGCTGGCCCAGGCGGATGGCGAGGTCGAAGCCCTCGTGCAGCAGGTCGGCGGTGCGGTTGGTGAGCTCGATCTCCACCGAGAGCTGCGGGTGCCCGGCCATGAAATCGTTCACCAGCGGCACCACGAAGCGCTCGCCGTAGGTGACGGCGCAGGTCATGCGCAGCAGGCCCTTGGGGCTGCTGTGCAGTGCGTTGACGGCGAGAAACGCCTCGTCGCGCGCCTCCTGCAGCTGCTGGCAGTGGTTGAAGAAGGTCTGCCCGGCCTCGGTCAGGCTGACCTTGCGCGTGCTGCGGTAGAACAGCCTTGCCTGCAGCCGCTCTTCCAGCCGCATCACCTGGCGGCTGACGTGCGACGACGACACCCTGAGCCGCTCGGCCGCGCGCGAGAAGCTGCCGCTCTCGGCCACCGCGACGAATTCCGCTATGCCTTCCCAGCCGTCCATGCGCATCCTTTCCTCGAGTCGCCCATTATCCCTCAGTGGCAATAATGTTTCCCGAAAATCGCCTTTTAAACCCGGAGAGGGCAACCGATACTGTCGAGATAACTTCTTACCGTGGAGAACATCATGATCAAATCGCGTGCCGCCGTGGCCTGGGGCGCCAAGCGCCCGCTGGAAATCGAGCTGGTGGATGTGGAAGGCCCGAAAGAGGGCGAGGTGCTGTTGCGCATGGTGGCGACCGGCGTCTGCCACACCGACGCCTACACCCTGTCCGGCGCCGATCCGGAAGGCATCTTCCCGGCCATTCTCGGCCACGAGGGCGGCGCCATCGTCGAGGAAGTCGGCCCGGGCGTGACCTCGGTGAAGCCGGGCGACCACGTCATCCCGCTCTACACCCCGGAATGCGGCAAGTGCAAGTTCTGCCTGTCGGGCAAGACCAACCTGTGCCAGGCGATCCGCGCCACGCAGGGCAAGGGCCTGATGCCGGACGGCACCAGCCGCTTCTCGAAGGACGGCAAGCCGATCTACCACTACATGGGCACCTCGACCTTCTCCGAGTACACCGTGCTGCCGGAGATCGCCGTCGCCAAGATCAGCAAGGAAGCCCCGCTGGAGAAGGTGTGCCTGCTGGGCTGCGGCGTCACCACCGGCATGGGCGCGGTGATGAACACCGCCAAGGTCGAGCCGGGCTCCACCGTGGCCATCTTCGGCCTGGGTGGCATCGGCCTGTCGGCGATCATCGGCGCGGTGATGGCCAAGGCCAGCCGCATCATCGGCATCGACATCAACCCGGACAAGTTCGAGATCGCCAAGCAGCTGGGCGCCACCGAGGTGATCAACCCGCTCGACTACGACCGTCCGATCCAGGAAGTAATCGTCGATCTGACCGACGGCGGCGTGGACTACTCGTTCGAGTGCATCGGCAACGTCAAGGTGATGCGCTCGGCGCTGGAGTGCTGCCACAAGGGCTGGGGCGAGTCGGTGATCATCGGCGTGGCCGGCGCCGGGGAAGAGATCAGCACCCGTCCGTTCCAGCTGGTGACCGGGCGCGTGTGGCGCGGTTCGGCCTTCGGCGGCGTGCGCGGCCGCTCCGAGCTGCCGAGCTACGTCGACCGCTACATGAAGGGCGAGTTCGAGCTCGACACCTTCATCACCCACACCATGGGGCTGGACGACATCAACACCGCCTTCGACCTGATGCACGAAGGGAAGAGCATCCGTTCCGTGATCCTGTTCGATCGTTGAAAACCAGCTCACGATCCTGCTGCGCGCCCCTGATCGGGGCTCATATGCTCTGCGTGCGAATCTATCGCTGAGCCAATCGGAGATTGGCACGCAGGGATTGGCCCAGCGATCGGGAAGCCTCATGTACCCCAGTACATTCCGGTTTCTGCGCTGCTCTTCGCTCCGCTGAGGGGCGCTCGCGACAGATCGTGAACAGGTTTTGCCTGCCTGCTCCAGCGGGCGGTGGTCCCTGTGCCAAGTGCATATCTGGGGATGGGTGGAGGGACAAGGTCCCGAAACCCATCGATGATGATGGGTCTCGCGGTGCGTCACCCATCCTTCGACACTCACTCGCCAGCTGAAACAGGCATTCCTTTCCCCGCAACAGACAAGGCCAAGACGATGACCGATACCCTGAAACTGGTGTCGTGCAACAAGAGCTTCGGCGGCTGGCACAAGCGCTACGCGCACCACTCCAGCACGCTCAACTGCACCATGCACTTCTCCATCTACCTGCCGCCTTCGGCCAACCCCGAGGCGCGGGTGCCGGTGCTGTACTGGCTGTCCGGGCTGACCTGCACCGACGAGAACTTCATGCAGAAGGCCGGCGCGCAGCGCGTGGCGGCCGAGCTGGGCATCGCGCTGGTGGCGCCCGATACCAGCCCGCGCGGCGAGGGCGTGCCGGGCGACCCGGCCGGCGGCTGGGACTTCGGCCTCGGCGCCGGCTTCTACCTCAACGCCACCCAGGCGCCGTGGTCGGCCCACTACCGCATGCACGACTACGTGGTGCACGAGCTGCCGGCGCTGATCGAGGCGGTGTTCCCGGTGGACGGCCGGCGCGCGGTCTCCGGCCACTCCATGGGCGGCCACGGCGCGCTGGTGTGCGCGCTGCGCAACCCGGGGCGCTACCGTTCGGTGTCGGCGTTCGCACCGATCGCCAACCCGGTCAACTGCCCGTGGGGCGAAAAGGCGTTCAGCGGCTACCTCGGCCCCGAGCGCAGCCGCTGGCGCGAGTGGGACGCCTCGCTGCTGCTGGCGAGCGCCGAGGAGCGCCTGCCGCTGCTGGTCGACCAGGGCGACGCCGACGACTTCCTCGCCACCCAGCTGCACCCCGAGGCGCTGCGCCAGGCCGCCGACAAGGCCGGCTACCCGCTCACGCTGCGCCTGCAGCCGGGCTACGACCACAGCTACTACTTCATCGCCAGCTTCATCGAAGAGCACCTGCGCTTCCACGCCGCGGCATTGCAAGGCTGAAGACGCGGGAGAGGGCAAACGTTGGCCGAAGCCGGGCAAGACACAGCCGGCGCACCGATCACTCGGCGCGCGGCTTTTTTTGTGGCGCAGGACATAGGCTCGGCGGTGCGCAGCGCGACCCATAGGCCGAGGTCGACGCCCCGCAGCCAGGGTTGGCCGAAGCCCGCACAAAAAAACCGGCGCATCGTGTCAGCGATGCGCCGGTTGCGTGCGGTGTGCCGTGCCTCAGCCCCGCGCCGCCACCTTGGGCGGGTAGAGCAGCAGCCCGCCGCCGTCTTTCTTCTTGCCGCCCGCCTGGCCCAACTTGGGCGGGGCGCCGTCGGCGACGAAGTAGGGGGCCTGCGAGCGCGCCAGCGGCGTGCGGCCGCGGATCTTGTCGGCGATCTTCTCGGCCATCATGATGGTCGGCGCGTTCAGGTTGCCGGTGACCACGCGCGGCATGATCGAGGCGTCCACCACGCGTAAGCCCGAGAGACCGTGCACCAGGCCCTCGTTGTTCACCACCGCCATCGGGTCGCTGGCGTCGCCCATCTTGCAGGTGCAGGACGGGTGCAGCGCGGTCTCGGCATGGCTCTTCACGAAGGCGTCGATTTCGGCGTCGCTCTTGGCGCCGATGCCGGGCTGGATCTCCTTGCCGCGGAACGGGTCCATCGCCTTCTGGTTGATGATCTCGCGCGTCAGGCGCACCCCGGCGCGGAATTCCTTCCAGTCCACCGGGTCGGCCATGTAGTTGAACAGCAGGCGCGGCTTGTCGCGCGGGTCGCGGCTCTTGAGCTTGACGTAGCCGGTGCTGGTCGAGCGCATCGAGCCGACGTGGCACTGGAAACCGTGCGCCTTCACCGCATTGCTGCCGTCGTAGTTGGCCGCCAGCGGCAGGAAGTGGTACTGCAGGTTGGGCCAGGCGAACGAGGCGTCGCTGCGGATGAAACCGCCCGCCTCGAAGTGGTTGCTGGCGCCGGGCCCGGTGCCCTTCAGGTACCACTCGAGGCCGATGCCGGGCTTGTTCCACCATTGCAGCGCCGGGTAGAGCGACACCGGCTGCTTGCACTCGAACTGGACGTACATCTCGAGGTGGTCCTGCAGGTTCTCGCCGACGCCGGGCAGGTGGACGACTGCCTGGATGCCCATCGCCTTCAGCTCGTCGGCGTTGCCGACGCCGGAGCGCAGCAAGAGCTGTGGGCTGGCGATGGCGCCGTTGCTGACGATCACCTCGCGCCGCGCGCGCGCTTCCCTGGGCTGGTCGCCCTGGATGTAGCGCACGCCGACGGCGCGCGAGCCCTCGAACAGGATGCGGTCGGCCAGGGCGCGGGTCTGCACCGTCAGGTTGGCGCGCTCCTTGGCCTCGTCGAGGTAGGCGCGCGAGGTGGAGCAGCGCTTGCCGTCCGCCGTGGTGGTGCGGTCCATCGGGCCGAAACCTTCCTGGCGGTAGCCGTTCAGGTCGTCGGTGCGCGGGTAGCCGGCCTGCTCGCCAGCCTGGATGAAGGCCTCGAACAGCGGGCTGACGTCGGCCTTCGGTGTGGTGACGTGCAGCGGGCCGCTGCCGCCGTGGTAGTCGTTGGCGCCCTTGTCGTAGGTCTCCGCCTTGCGGAAATAGGGCAGGCAGTCCAGATAGCTCCAGTCTTCCAGCCCCTGGTTCTCGGCCCAGCCGTCGTAGTCCAGCGCGTTGCCGCGGATGTAGACCATGCCGTTGATCAGCGACGAGCCGCCCAGGCCCTTGCCGCGGCCCTGGGTCATGATACGGTTGTTCATGAACGGCTCGGGCTCGGTGGTGTAGGCCCAGTTGTAGGTCGTGCCCTGCAGCGGGTAGGCCAGCGCGGCCGGCATCTGGGTGCGCCAGTCGAGCCGCCAGTCCGGGCCGCCGGCTTCCAGCAGCAGCACGCTGACGTCGGCGTCCTCGGTCAGGCGCGCGGCCAGCACGCAGCCGGCCGAACCGGCGCCGACGATGATGTAGTCGAATTCCGTTTTCATCACTCTTCTCTTCGTAGCGAGTCGCTAACACACCCTGGCGTGGCGGACCTGGCTAAGCGGCGCCGCAGACACGAGGCATGGCCGATGTGTCTGCACCGCGACATGTCGCTCGTCCGCCCCAAGCGTGGGGCGAATCCCGGCGCGGGATTCGCTCGCCAGCGCCACAACGCCAGGACGGTTGTTGTCAGTGGCTCATTCGTACGGGCAGGCCACGCCGGACAGCTCCACGTACACGCTCTTCAGTTGGGTGTAGTGGTCCAGCGTCACCAGGCTGTTCTCGCTGCCGATGCCGGACTCCTTCAGGCCGCCGAACGGCATCTCGATCGGGGTGATGTTGTAGTTGTTGATCCAGCACACGCCGGCCTGCAGTTTGCCGACCACGCGGTGTGCGCGCGAGATGTCCTTGGTGAACACCCCGGCGGCGAGCCCCAGGCGGGTGTCGTTGGCGCGGCGGATCACCTCGTCTTCATCGCTGAAGCGCAGCACCGACATCACCGGCCCGAAAATCTCCTCGCGCACGATGCTCATGTCGTCGGTGCAGTCGGCGAAGATGGTCGGCGCGATGAAGTTGCCGCCCTCGCAGCCCGGCACCGTCACGCGGTTGCCGCCGGCCAGCAGCCTGGCGCCTTCGGCCTTGCCCAGCTCGACGTACTGCATCACGCTGTCCGCATGGCTCTTGGACACCTGCGCGCCCACCTGGGTTGCCGGGTCCATCGGGTCGCCGATCTTGAGCTTGCGCGTGCGGCTCACCAGCTTTTCCAGGAAGGCGTCGTAGATCGAGTCGTGCACGAACACGCGCGTGCCGTTGGTGCAGATTTCGCCCTGGGTGTAGAAGTTGGCCAGCATCGCCGCCGAAACCGCCTGGTCGAGATCGGCGTCGTCGAAGATCACCAGTGGCGACTTGCCGCCCAGCTCCATGGTGATGCGCTTCAGCGTCTTGGCGGCGTCGGCCATGATCGCCTTGCCGGTGTCCACCGAGCCGGTGATCGACACCTTGGCTACTTCCGGATGGGCGATCAGCTGGCGCGCAGCGGCCGAGGTACCCTGGATCACGTTGAACACGCCGTCCGGCACGCCGGCCTCGGTGTAGATTTCGGCCAACTTGGCCGCCGTCATCGGGGTGAGCGACGCCGGCTTGTAGATCATCGCGTTGCCGCAGGCCAGCGCCGGGCCGGACTTCCAACAGGCGATCTGCAGCGGGTAGTTCCAGGCGCCGATGCCGAAGCAGATGCCGAGCGGTTCGCGCCGGGTGTAGGCGAAGGCGCCCTTGAGCGGGAACTGCTGGCCGTGGATGCTGGCGGCCAGCCCGGCGAAGTATTCGATGCAATCGGCGCCGGACAACACGTCCACCACCTCGGCCTCCTGGATCGGCTTGCCGTTGTCGCGCACTTCCAGTTCGGCCAGTTCGCGGTTGCGCTCGCGCAGGATCTGTACCGCACGGTTGAGGATACGGCCGCGCTCGGCACCGGTCATGGCCGACCACACTTCGAAGCCTTGGCGCGCAGTCTCGATCGCCAGCTGTACCTCGGCCTCGCCGGCCTGTTGCACACGGCAGATCACCTCACCGGTGGCCGGGTTGATGTTGTCCACCAGCGGCAGGGACGGGTTGTCGATATATCGTCCACCGATATAGCTGCGCAGAATGTTGTCGCTCACTGTAGCTCCTTTGTCGTTGACCCTTGCGTGGCTGTCTTTGGCTCATGCCGCAACGCGCCTTTATACGACCTAGATTGAGCCACGTCACCCCCTCCGGCCACCTGTCTGTTTCCGACGTCAACCCCTTCTGCGGCGACACTCGCCAAGGTGCGGGCGTGGCGCCGGCGCGGCGCGGCACAGTCGTCATGCCGATCGCTTTTGTCGAAAATTTCCATATGACGATCGCAATTCACCAATCGCCCCGACGAAAGCTGGCCGAGTCTAGTCGCAATTGTCACCGTCGTGTTCCGCTCGTTTCCACACCCGTTCGCATCGTCACAGGAGAACCACCATGAAGCACCCCCCTGCCTCCCCGCGAGGCGCCCACAGCGTCGCTGCCCGCCTCGAGCGGCTGCCGATGAGCGGCTACCACCGCCTGATCCTCTCCATCATCGCCCTGGCGTTCTTCTTCGATTCCGTCGACCTCGGTCTGATGACCTTCGTGCTGGGCTCGATCAAAACCGAATTCCAGCTCAGCAGCGCCCAGGCCGGTTTCATCGGCAGCGCCAGCTTTCTCGGCATGGTGGCAGGCGCCGTGCTCTCCGGCCTGCTCGCCGACCGTTTCGGCCGCACCCCGGTGCTGCAGAGCAGTATGGTGTTGTGGGGCGTGGCGAGTTATCTGTGCTCGACCGCCGCCACGCCGGAACAGCTGTTTGGCTACCGCCTGCTGCTCGGTGTCGGCATGGGCATGGAGTTTCCGGTGGCGCAGACGCTGTTGGCCGAGCTGATTCCGGCGCGCCAGCGCGGGCGCTACATCGCCCTGATGGACGGCTTCTGGCCGCTGGGCTTCATTACCGCGGGTTTGCTGTCGTATTGGATTCTGCAGGAGCACGGCTGGCGCACGGTGTTCCTGATCAGCGCGGTGCCGGCGTTGTTCCTGCTGGTGGTGCGGCAGTGGGTTCCCGAATCGCCGCGCTGGCTGGAGAGCGCCGGGCAGCACGCCCGCGCCGAGAGCGTGATCGCGCAGATCGAGCGCAAGGTCATCGCCAGCCTGGGGCTGATCTCGCTGCCGGCGCCGCAGGCGCTGCAGTCGACCGGGGCCGCCGCCGGCAAGGGCTCGTTCGCCGCCTTGTGGACGCCGCGCCAGCGCAGTCGCACCGTGATGGTGTGGTTGCTGTGGTTCCTCGCGCTGTTGGGTTTCTACAGCCTGACCACCTGGCTTAGCGCGCTGATGCAGCAATCCGGCTACCAGGTCACCAAATCGGTGCTGTACACGGTGTGGATCTCGCTGGGCGGCATTCCCGGTTTTCTCACCGCCGCCTGGCTGGTGGAACGTTGGGGGCGCAAGCCCACCTGCATCGCCGCCTTGTTGGGGGGCGCCACCATGATCTACGTCTATGGTCAGATGGCGCAGGGCAGCGGCAATGAAACCGCGCTGATCGCCTCCGGCCTGGTCATGCAGTTCTTCCTGTTCGGGATGTGGGCGGTGCTCTACACCTACACGCCGGAGTTGTACGGCACCCACGCGCGCGCCACCGGCTCCGGCTGCGCCTCGGCGGTGGGCCGTGTCGGCGCCTTGCTCGGGCCGACCCTGGTCGGGCTGATCCTGCCGCTGTGGGGTCAGGGCGGGGTGTTCCTGCTCGGCACCGCCTGCTTTGCGCTGGCGGCGGCCGCGGTCTATCTGCTCGGGGTGGAAACACGCGGGATGACGCTGGAAGGGGTGTCGGAGGCACGCTGAGATCCAACCGGCGCCCGCTCTTCCTGCCGCCGCTGCCTCGAGCCGGGTGAAGGCGGCAGGCGGCTTCCCTCACGCGCACCCGGCTGGGGATGGGCTGCGCCGGACCGTGCCGCTACGGCATGGCTTCCACCGGGGTTTTCCTGGTGCCGCCACGGGGAGTGTGGCAAGGTATCCGGGCCTGCCGGCCTGCCCGTTCTTCCGACCGTGATGATCGGCATTGCCGGTGGGCCTGCTGCGTCATCGGTTAGGCGAGTGAGCCATCATGAACAAACCACACTATTCGATCACCGATCACTGGATCGACACCGACCAAGGTCGTCTTTTCGCGCGCTGCTGGTGTCCGGGGAGCGGCGACGTCATGCGTGCGCCCATCGTCCTGTTGCACGATTCGCTCGGCTGTATCGCCCTGTGGCGATCCTTTCCGGGCATGCTCGCGCAAAAATCAGGGCGGGTGGTGATCGCCTACGACCGGCTCGGGTACGGTCAATCCGATACACGCCGTGGCGAACCGGGCCGGAATTTCATCGCCGCCGAGGCGCGGGATGTCTTCCCCGCGGTGCAGCGGCATTTCGGCTTCGAGCGCTTCGTCGCCATCGGGCATAGCGTCGGCGGCTGCATGGCCGTGCATTGCGCGGCCAGCCATGCCGCGGCCTGTGATGCCCTGGTCACGCTGTCCGCCCAGGCGTTCGTCGAAGAACGCACGCGGGCCGGTATCCGCGAGGCCCGGGAGATGTTCCGGCAGGCCGAGCACTTCATGCGGCTGCAGCGCTATCACGGCGACAAGGCGGACTGGGTGCTGAACGCCTGGATCGATACCTGGCTGGCGCCGGATTTCGCCGATTGGTCGCTGCACGACGTCTTGCCGGGGGTGAGATGCCCGAGCCTGGTGATGCACGGCAGCGAAGACGAGTACGGATCGACCGACCAGCCCGAACGCATCGCGGCCAGAGTGAGCGGCCCGGTGCAGCTCGACATCCTGCCGGGCCTCGGCCACATGCCGCACCGCGAGCAGGAGGACCGGGTGGTGGCGCGGATCGCCGGCTTCCTGAGCGCCGTCTGACCTCTGCCGAACCGGTCCCGGCACGGGCGTCCCGCTGGCCTCATGCCTCTTCCCGGGCCGCATCGAGCGCGGGGCGGGGTGCGAGAGCACGGCTTGCCGCCGCGATGGCGAGCGCGACGACGATCAGCAGCGTCGCGGCGGCGAAGGTGAAGCGCATGCCGCTGGCCACGGCGCCGGGGTGTGCCGAGGCGATGTCGCTCGTCCCTGTGGCGAGCACGAACACGGCGCCCATGACGGATGCCCCGCTGACGAGCCCGAGATTGCGCGACAGGCTGAGCAGGCCGGCAATGACGCCGCGCTGGTCCGGCGCGACATCCCTCATCACGGCCGTGTTGTTGGCCGCCTGGAAGAGCTGGTAGCCGGGAGTCAGGAGGGCGATGGCGGCAAGGTAGCCCACCACGCCGAATACCCCGGGGAGCAGCGCGAGTGCCGACAACCCCGCCGCCATGACGACTAGCCCAGCGGTGGTCATGGCGGCCGCACCCCAGCGGTCGACGCCGCGCCCCGCCGGGACACCGCTAAATACCGAAATGATCGGGCCCATCGCCAGGACGATTCCGACCGCCGCCTCGCCCAGGCCGAGCGCGCGTGACAGGTAGAACGGCCCGACCACCAGCGTCGCCATCATCACCGTCGAGACGAGCCCGTTCGTGGCGAGACTCGCGCTCAGCTCGGCGTTGCGGAACGCCGCCAGGCGGATCAATGGCGACGCCACGCGCGCCTCCACCAACACGAAAAGGCCCCCAGCCAGAACCGCTGCCAGCAACAGAGCCAGGTTCAGTTCAGTGAAGCGGCCTCTCCCCAGCGTCACGGCGAGCGCATAAGCCGCGAGCGAAGCCCCAAGCAGCAGCGTGCCCACTGTGTCGAAGCCGGCCCGATCCGTCTGCGATGCCCGGCGATCGACGGGCAGGGCGCGATAGGCGAGCAAGAAAGTCAGGAGGCCCAGCGGCACGTTGACGAGGAAGATGGCGCGCCAGCCGAAGCCGGCGATGAGCGTGCCGCCGAGCGCTGGCCCCAGCGCGGTGCCCATCGCGGACATGGTGCCGAGCAGGCCCATGGCGCTGCCGGTCTTGTTCTTCGGAACCGTGTCCCCGACAAACGCCATGGTGAGGGCCATCATGATGGCCGCGCCCAAGCCCTGCGCTGTGCGTGCGGCAATCAGCAGCCACAGCGAGGGCGCCACGCCGCACAGCACCGAGGCCAGCGTGAATAGAAAGAGGCCGAACAATAACAGCCGGCGTCGCCCGGCCAGGTCGCCGAGCCGCCCGACGCTGACGATCAGGGTGGTGATGGCAAGCAGATAAGCCAGGATGATCCACTGGACCTCCTGGAAGGAAGCGGCGAACACCCTGGCCAGCGTCGGCAGGGCGACATTGGCGATGCTGGTGCCGAGCGAGGACAGCAGCATGGAGAGCGACAGGCAGGCCAGCACCCATGTCGTCGACGGTGGGGCTTTCCCCTCGGCGGCGACGGCCTCGTCGCCTGCTTGAGTGAGTGGTTTCAACATGAACTCCTTCTTCCGGGTGCCCCGAAGCGGGGCTTTCAGAGAGGAGTCTAGGTGGCAGCCGAATAGGGCGGAAGGCGCAGCATTTGCACTTAATTCGTGCATTAAACGCCATGTCACGATCAAGCGTGCCAGGGCTGGAACACGTTTTGTTCCTGCCCTATTGAAGTCGAAAACTGAACCGCCCCGGGTGTCGTGGCTGGCCTCTACGCATCGGCGGCGCGACAGGGGGTGAGGCCAGCGGCCCGGTTACCTCGCCTGCCCGTGCCGCGCGTATTTCGAGGGCTACGTCATGGGTCCGGGATGCCGGATTGACCGGCCGGTCCTGCCTGCTGTCTCCGGTCCCGACCTGCCAGGGCGCTACTTCAACCAGGCCGTTGGCATGACTTATCGAATCCGCACGCTGAGTGTGTCAGCTATTGGCTCTCAGAAAGAAACAGGATGCGGATGATGGCCTAGGCCTTGATGCGATAGCCGGTCTTGAAAATCCACGCCACGATCGCCGTGAACAGCGCCAAAAAGCCGATCGTCATGGTGAGACTGATACCGACGCTGACGTCGGCAATACCATAGAAGCTCCAGCGAAAGCCGCTGATCAGGTAGACCACCGGGTTGAACAGCGCGGCGGTCTGCCAGAACGGCGGCAGGATATCGATGGAGTAAAAGCTGCCGCCGAGAAATGTCAACGGCGTGATGATCAGCAGCGGGATGATCTGCAGCTTTTCGAAGCCATCCGCCCAGATGCCGATGATGAAGCCGAACAGGCTGAACGTTACCGAGGTCAGCACCAGGAACAGCAGCATCCACAGAGGATGGGCCACCTGCAGCGGCACGAACAGGCCCGCCGTCGCCAGGATGATCAGGCCGAGAATCACCGACTTGGTCGCCGCCGCCCCGACATAGCTCACCACCAGCTCGAGGTAGGAAACCGGCGCCGACAGCAACTCATAGATCGTCCCCGTGAACTTGGGGAAATAGATGCCGAACGAGGCGTTGGCGATGCTCTGCGTCAGCAGCGACAGCATGATCAGCCCCGGCACCAGGAACGCACCGTAGCTGATGCCGTGGGTTTCGGGGATGCGCGAGCCGATGGCGGCGCCGAACACGACAAAATAGAGCGAGGTGGAGATCACAGGGGAGATGATGCTCTGCATCAGCGTGCGCCCGGCGCGGGCCATCTCGAAGCGGTAAATCGCACAGACTGCATACAGGTTCATTTTCTCTCCCTCACCAGGCTGACGAAGATGTCCTCCAGCGAGCTTTGCGTCGTTTGCAGGTCCTTGAAGCGTATCCCCGCCGCGTTGAGAGCCTGCAACAGCGCGAGGATGCCGGAGCGTTCGCCCTGCGCGTCGTAGGTATAGACCAGCTCGCTGCGGCCATTCGCCAGATCCAGCTCGTAGCCGCCAAGCTCGGAAGGAATGCTCTCGAGCGGGGCCTCCAGTTGCAGCGTCAGCTGTTTCTTGCCGAGCTTGCGCATCAATTCGGCCTTCTCGTCCACCAGGATGATCTCGCCCTTGCGGATCACCCCGATGCGGTCGGCCATCTCCTCGGCTTCGTCGATGTAGTGGGTGGTCAGGATGATGGTCACCCCCCGCTCTTGCAGCGAGCGCACCAGCTGCCACATGTCCTGGCGCAGTTCGACATCAACCCCCGCCGTTGGCTCGTCGAGAAACAGGATCGACGGCTCGTGCGACAGCGCCTTGGCAATCAGCACGCGCCGCTTCATGCCGCCCGACAGCGTCATGATGCGGTTGTCCTTCTTGTCCCACAACGACAGCGCCTTGAGCACTTCTTCGATGTAGGCCGGGTTCTTGCGTTTGCCGAACAGGCCGCGGCTGAACGACACCGTGGCCCACACCGATTCGAAGGCATCGGTGGTCAGCTCCTGCGGCACCAGGCCGATCATGGCGCGGGCCGCGCGGTAGTCGGTCACGATGTCGTGGCCATCAACCAGAATCCGGCCTTCGCTCGGATTGACGATGCCGCAGATCGTGCTGATCAGCGTGGTCTTGCCGGCCCCGTTCGGGCCCAGCAAGGCGAAGATTTCTCCGCGCCGGATCTCCAGATTGACGCCCTTCAAGGCCTGGAAGCCTGAAGCGTAGGATTTGGAGAGATTCGATATGGTGATGATGGGTTGCATAGATAGGACGATAGCAGATGGCGGGCTTTTGGTGGCGTCGGCGGCGGCGCATTTTATCCAAACGGTATTGATCGTATGGCCCGGCATGCTATCAATGGTGCATTCACCTCCAGCCTGCTGGCGTGCTCCTTAACAGGGCCTCTGGACGCCTTGCGGGAGCTGGAGCTTGCTTTCGAATTCAATAGGCCAGAATACATGTCGACACCCGATTTCAATTTGCTTGTCACCCTTGACGTGCTGCTCGCCGAAGGCAGCGTGGCGCGCGCTGCCCGGCGCTTGCGGCTGAGCCCCTCGGCGATGAGCCGGGCGCTGGCGCGCTTGCGCGAGACGACGGGCGACCCCTTGCTGGTCAGGGCGGGGCGCGGGCTGGTGCCCACCCCGCGTGCGCTTGAACTGCGCGAGCAGGTCAGCCAGCTCGTTCAGGACGCCGCAGCGGTGCTGCGCCCGGCAGAGAAGCTCGATCTAACCCGGCTCGTCCGCACCTTCACGCTGCGCGTCGGCGATGGTTTCGTGGAAAATTTCGGGCCGAGCCTGATCGCTCGCGTCAGCGAGGCTGCTCCCGGGGTCAGGCTGCGTTTCATGCCGAAATCGAACAAAGACACCGCGCCGCTGCGCGACGGCAGCGTCGATCTGGATACCGGCGTGGTGGGTGAGGGAACAGGCCCGGAGGTGCGTGTGCGCGCTTTGTTCCAAGACCGTTTCATCGGTGTCGTGCGCCAGGGGCACCCGCTCTGCCGGGGGGAGATCACCCCCGTCCGTTATGCGGCGGGCCGGCATGTCCTGGTCTCCCGGCGGGGGAGCGACAAGGGGCCGGTTGATGAAACCTTGAGGACGATCGGGCTGGAACGGGAGATCATGACCATCGTCGGCGGTTTTGCCCCGGCGCTGGCGTTGGCGCGGGCCACGGATCTGGTCGCCACGGTTCCCGAGCGCCATACCGGCACCCTGCGTGACGGGATGCACAGCTTTGCCCTTCCGTTTCCCGCTCCTGAGATCACGGTTTCCCTGCTCTGGCATCCGCGAATGGATGCCGATCTGGCGCATCGCTGGCTGCGCGGTTGCGTGCGGGAGGTTTGTACAGCAACGCTCGCCAATTCAGTGACAGTGGCAAGCGCAGCCGCTGAGGGCGTGTCATCCCTGCTATCCGACTCTGCGCCGGAGAAACACTAGACGACACGCCCTGGGGGCGAGCATCACGCCAGGTCGAAGCGGTCGAGGTTCATCACCTTGTTCCAGGCGGCGACAAAGTCATGGACGAACTTTTCCTGGGCGTCCGCGCTGCCATAGACTTCCGCCAAGGCCCGCAGTTGGGAGTTCGAGCCGAAGACCAGATCGACACGGGTGCCGGTCCATTTGAGTTGCCCCGTGGCGCGATCGCGCCCTTCGAACACGTCCTTGGCGTCTGACGTGGCCTTCCACGCCGTGCCCATGTCGAGCAGGTTCAGGAAGAAATCGTTGCTCAATACCTCTGGTCTTTGAGTGAAGACCCCGTGCCGGCTCTGCCCGACATTGGTGCCCAGAACCCGCAGGCCGCCCACCAGCACCGTCATCTCCGGCGCCGTCAGCGTCAGCAATTGCGCCTTGTCGACCAGCAGGGCCTCGGCCGAGACGGCGTATCTGCCCTTGAGGTAGTTGCGGAAGCCGTCCGCGATGGGCTCGAGCACCGCCATGGAGACCGCGTCGGTTTGCTCTTGGGAAGCGTCCATGCGGCCCGGTGCAAACGGCACCGTCACGGTGTGACCAGCTTTCTTCGCCGCCTGTTCGACGCCGGTACAACCGCCCAGCACGATCAGGTCGGCGAGCGAGACCTTCTTGCCGCCGGACTGGGCGTTGTTGAACTCGTGCTGAATGCCTTGCAGGGTCTCGAGTACTTTCGCCAGTTGCTCGGGCTGGTTGACTTCCCAATCTTTCTGCGGCACGAGGCGAATACGGGCGCCGTTGGCTCCGCCGCGCTTGTCGGAGCCGCGGAAGGTGGACGCCGACGCCCAGGCGGTGGAGACCAGTTGCGAGACGGACAGGCCCGACGCCAGAATCTTGCCCTTGAGGGCGGCAATGTCCTGTTCGTCGATCAACTTGTGATCGAGCGCGGGGATAGGGTCTTGCCAGAGGAGTTCTTCTGCCGGCACTTCCTGGCCGAGATAGCGTGCGCGCGGCCCCATGTCGCGGTGCGTGAGCTTGAACCACGCCCGGGCAAACGCGTCGGCGAACTGGTCCGGGTTCTCGTAGAAACGTCGCGAGATCTTTTCATAGGCCGGGTCGAAGCGCAGCGAAAGATCGGTGGTCAGCATCGTCGGAGCGTGATGCTTCGACGGATCGTGCGCGTCCGGAATGGCCCCCGCACCCGCGCCGTCCTTGGCGACCCACTGGTGCGCGCCGGCCGGGCTCTTGCTCAGCTCCCATTCGTAGCCGAACAGGTTCTCGAAGAAGTTGTTGCTCCACCGGGTCGGCGTGGTGGTCCAGGTCACTTCCAGGCCGCTGGTGATGGTGTCGCCGCCTTTGCCGGTGCCGAAGCGGCTCCTCCAGCCGAGCCCCTGCTCTTCAAGGCCGGCGGCTTCCGGCTCGGCCCCTACATGGGATGCCGGGCCGGCGCCGTGGGTCTTGCCGAAGGTGTGGCCGCCTGCAATGAGCGCCACCGTCTCTTCATCGTTCATCGCCATGCGGGCAAAGGTCTCGCGGATATCCTTGGCCGCCGCGAGCGGGTCCGGGTTGCCGTCCGGGCCTTCCGGGTTCACGTAGATCAGGCCCATCTGCACGGCGCCGAGCGGATTTTCCAGATCCCGCTCGCCGGAATAGCGTTTGTTTTCCAGCCAGGTGGTTTCGGCGCCCCAGTAGACGTCTTCTTCCGGCTCCCAGACGTCTTTCCGCCCGCCGGCGAAGCCGAAGGTCTTGAACCCCATCGACTCCAGCGCGACGTTGCCGGCGAGAATCATCAGGTCGGCCCAGGAGATCTTCCGGCCGTACTTCTGCTTGATCGGCCACAGCAGCCGGTGCGCCTTGTCGAGGTTGGCGTTGTCGGGCCAGCTGTTGAGCGGGGCGAAGCGTTGCTGGCCGGCTCCGGCGCCGCCACGGCCGTCGCCGATGCGGTAGGTGCCGGCGCTGTGCCAGGCCATGCGGATGAACAAGGGTCCGTAGTGACCAAAATCCGCCGGCCACCAGTCCTGCGAGTTAGTCATCAGCGCCAGGAGGTCCTTCTTCACGGCCGCCAGATCGAGATTCTTGAATGCTTTGGCGTAGTCGAAGTCCTCGCCCATGGGGTCGGACAGCGACGAGTGTTGGTGCAGGATTTTCAGGTTCAGCTGATTGGGCCACCAGTCCTGGTTCGACGTGCCACCGCCTGCGGTATGTTTGAAAGGGCATTTCGATTCAGTCGACATGGGTTCTCTCCTGGGGACATTGGCACTCACACCCGGCTCCATGTGGAATACATGAGCCTCTCCTAAAGAGTAAGTAGTCTCAATTTAGTCGGGAAATTGATTTATTCGATGACCAGGAAATAAAAAAACTAAGACCCGTGTTTAGCTGTCTTCGAGGCCCTATTCAACGATCGCGAACAGGTTCTAACGTCACCTTCACGGCATGGCTTCCTGTTGCGGAGCTGGGCATGAGGCTAACCGCGGTAGGCGCCGAGGGGGCGAGACGGGGGCGAGACGGGGTGGCAAGAGGCCCCGTTCCCGGAAGCCAAGCAGGCCACATCCCCGCCTGGGCTTCCGGTCTCGGTATCCGGGCTCAGCGCCGCCCGGGCTTGAACTGTCTGGGCTTGCCGCTGCCGGGCTGGCGGCGTTGGTCTTGCGGCGCGCGGCGGCCGTGGCGGCGGGTGTTCTGGGCCTGCAACAAGGCGTCGATCTTGTCGGAGGTGGACTGCATCAGCGTCTGCGCCATCTCGCCGTGCGGGAAGGTGTCGGCCATGCGGTAGCCCAGCCAGGCGTAGGCGGCGTAGAGCTTGCAGGTGTCTTCGAGGTATTGCAGTTCGTTGCGTCCGCCCATGCCTTCCATGCGCAACAGCGGCGCCTCGCGGCCGTCGGCGCGGTACTGCGCCCAGTCCTGCAGCGCGCGTTCCAGCATCGGGATCTTGGTCGATACCGGGCACAGGCTGAAGGTGAAGCGGTCGGCCAGCGTCAGCGGCAGGGCGTCGAGCCAGC
The DNA here is from genome assembly GCF_058781125.1 of Pseudogulbenkiania sp. FW507-F1. Taxonomy (NCBI): domain Bacteria; kingdom Pseudomonadati; phylum Pseudomonadota; class Betaproteobacteria; order Neisseriales; family Chromobacteriaceae; genus Pseudogulbenkiania; species Pseudogulbenkiania sp. FW507-F1. The sequence goes on from NZ_JBYSWM010000021.1 coordinate 51,350, forward strand.
GCGCCTTCTCGATCTGGTCTGCGAGGTTGGCAGGCAGGAAGAATTCGTCGTGCACGTTGATGTGCTTGGTGAACAGCTCCAGCAGCGCCTGCAGCTTGCTCTGGCCGGTGGCGGCGGCGATTTGCTGCAGGTAGTCGAGGCTGGGCGCGACGTAGAAGCCGGAGGCCGGCAGCGGCTCGGTCGTTTCCTTGAGCAGGTTGGCGATGATCTGGTGGGTATGGCTGTCGAGCCCGGCGACGTAGCCCGCCTCGTGCGCGCCGAAGCGGCCGGCACGCCCGGCGATCTGCTTGGCCAGCGCGGCCGGGATTTCGCCTTCGCTGTAGCCGTCCCACTTGCTGGCGGTGGTGAAGATGACGCGCCGCGCCGGGGTGTTGAGGCCCATGCCGATGGCGTCGGTGCCGACCACGATCTTGGTTTCGCCGTCGATGAAGCGTTCCGCCTGCGCCTGGCGCACTTCCGGCGACAGGTTGCCGTAGATCGCCGACACCGCGAAGCCCTGTTCGATGGCCTGGTCGCGCCAGTTGAGCACTTCGCGGCGCGAGAAGGCGATCAGCACGTCGCCCGCCTGCAGGTTCTTGAGCGAGCCCAGCGGTTTCTTTTCCATCACCAGCGGCGATTTGCGCTGCAGCTTCTTCACTTCCAGCGTGCCGCCGACGCGCTTGACCAGCGCCTCGATCGCCGGCTCGGCTTCCAGCGCGCCCAACAGGTACACGGTGCTGGCCGGCACGCCGCACACCGCGGCGGTCCAGGCGGCGCCGCGGTCGGGGTCGTCGAGCAGCTGGATTTCGTCGATCACCGCCACGTCGAGCGGACGGTTCGGGTTGAGCATCTCCACCGTGCTCGCCACGTGGGTGGCGTCCGGGTGCAGCTTGCGCTGTTCGCCGGTGATCAGGCTGACCGCCACGCCGGCGTCGAGCAGGCGCTGGTAGTTTTCCAGTGCCAACAGCCGCAGCGGGGCGAGATAGGCGCCGGTGCCGGCCTGGGCCAGGTGTTCCATCGCGGCGTGGGTCTTGCCGGAGTTGGTGGGGCCCAACACGGCGATGAAGTGGCGGCGCATGCTTTGCGCCAGCGTGAACGATTCCGGGTAGAGCGACAGGTTGACCGCGTTGCGGGTCTTTTCGGCCTGACGCGTGGCGGCGTGGCTGTCGCGCAGCGCGGCGATGCGATCGAGCGCCAGCGAGCAGCGCCGCTTCGCCAGTTCGTACTTGGCGAGAAAGGCCTGCAGCGCGCCGGTGGGGTCGAGCTCGTATTGTTCGGCCAACGTCAGCACGCGCTCGGCGCACTCGCGCACGTGCGCTTCCAGCCGGGCGCGCGTCGCGCTGTTCCAGCGTTCCTGCACCAACGCCAGGCGCGCTGCATCGTCGAGCTTGCGCCACTTGGCGGTCTTGCCGAGGAAGCCTTCGTCCGGCACCAGGTGATAAGGCACGCGGCGCGCGCCGACGAGGATGTCGCCGTGCACCGACAGGGCGTAGCTGCCGTCGGTGGTGACCAGTTTGGCCTGGTGGGTGTCGAGGTAGGCGTCGAGGGCGGTGATATCGGCGATATCGGTGGACGTGTCGGTCATGGAGCGGGGGAGGAAATGAGGCAAATGACCGGCATGATAGGGCAGGATGCCGTGCGCGAACAGTGCGTTGCAGCAAAAGCGTTGCAGGGCCCCGCGGACGACGTGCCAGCGCCGCCGCGGGGCAGGGTGGGTCAGCGCAGTACCACGGTACGGTTGCCGTTGAGGAACACGCGCCGTTCGAGGTGGAAGCGCACCGCGCGCGCCAGCGCCAGGCACTCCATGTCGCGCCCGGCGGCCAGCAGCTGCTCCGGGCGGTAGGCGTGGTCGACGCGCTCCACCACCTGCTCGATGATCGGGCCTTCGTCCAGATCGTCGGTGATGTAGTGGGCGGTGGCGCCGATCAGCTTGACGCCGCGTTCGTGCGCCTGGTGGTAGGGCTTGGCGCCCTTGAAACCGGGCAGGAAGGAATGGTGGATGTTGATGGCGCGTCCCGAGAGCTTCTTCGACATCTCCGGCGACAGCACCTGCATGTAGCGTGCCAGGATCACCAGCTCGGATTGGGTTTCTCGCACCAGTTCCAGCAGTGCCGCTTCCTGCTGCGGCTTGGTGTCGTGGGTGACCGGCAGGTGGTGGTAGGTCAGGCCGTGCGCGGCGGCGATCGGCGCCAGGTCGGCATGGTTGGAGACGATCGCGGTCACTTCCATGTCGAGGTCGCCCATCTTGCAGCGGTAGAGCAGGTCGTTCAGGCAGTGGTCGAGTTTCGACACCATGATCAGCACGCGCGGACGGGTGTGCGTGTCATGCAGCGTCCATTGCATGTCGTAGTGGCCAGCCATGTCGGCGAGGCCGGCTTCCAGTGCGGCGCGGTCGAAGCCGTCGCCGAGCGAGTGGAAGGTGCAGCGCACGAAGAAGCGCTGGGTGTCCTCGTCGTCGAACACCGCCAGCTCGTCGATATAGCAGTGGTGCGCGTCGAGCAGTTGCGTGGCGCGGGCGATCTGGCCCGGGGCGCTTTTACAGGTGAAGGCCAGGATGTATCTGAGTTGGGACTGGGACATGGTGGGTTTCTCGGTCACCGGCTGGCGGTGTGCCGCTCCTTTGGCTATCCGTTGATCGACGCGGTCGTTGGTCGGTTTGTTACCGACGACGCTGCTTCACCTTAGCGCGCGCGAAAAGGGGGCTCTGGCCGTCAGCCGCCAGGTTTTGTCGTTTTTTGGACATGGATTTTGGCGGGGCATGGCGAGGGTTTCGGCCAACCTTGGGTGCCTTGCCGAGGCTTTCAAGGGGGCGAGGGGATAAATATCGGGTAAATGATCTGGGTCAAGGGCGCTTTGTCGTAAATCGGCAAGTGATCGTCCTTTCCAGTCAATCGGAACGGGGCCGGCTCGCCAAGAATGAACTCACCTTGGCACCTCAAATACGGACCCGTCCCATGGCAAACCGTTACTCCCTCTGGAGCCTGTTGAAGAACGGGCTCAAACATAATGAAAGCTGGCAGCCGGCCTGGCGCAGTCCGCAGGCGAAGCCTCGCTACGACGTGATCATCGTCGGCGGCGGCGGCCATGGTCTGGCGACAGCTTATTACTTGGCCAAAAACCACGGCGTGAAGAATGTCGCGGTACTGGAAAAAGGCTATCTCGGCGGCGGCAACACCGCGCGCAATACCACCATCGTGCGTTCCAACTATCTGTGGGACGAGGCGGCGCAGTTGTACGAACACGCCATGAAACTGTGGGAAGGCCTGTCGCTGGATTTGAACTTCAACGTGATGTTCAGCCAGCGCGGGGTGATGAACCTCGGCCACACCTTGCAGGACATGCGCGACATCGAGCGCCGCGTCAACGCCAACAACCTGAACGGTATCGACGGCGTGGTGCTTTCGCCGAAGGAAATTCAGGACATCGTGCCGCTGATGGACATCAGCGCCAAGACGCGCTATCCGGTGATGGGCGCCAGCTACCAGCCGCGCGGCGGCGTGGCACGCCACGACGCGGTGGCCTGGGGCTTCGCCCGCGGCGCCAGCGAGCTGGGCGTCGACATCATCGAGCAGTGCGAAGTCATCGACATGATCATCGAAGACGGCCGCATCAAGGGCGTCAAGACCACCAAGGGCGACATCTTCGCCGACCGTGTCGGTTGTGTGGCCGCCGGCAACTCGACGCCGCTGGCCAAGATGGCCGGCGTGCGCCTGCCGCTGGAAAGCCACCCGCTGCAAGCGTTCGTGTCCGAATCGATGAAGCCGTGCCTGGACACGGTGGTGATGTCGAACGCTGTGCACGGCTACGTCAGCCAGTCCGACAAGGGCGAGCTGGTGATCGGCGCCGGTATCGACAGCTATCTCGGCTACGGCCAGCGCGGCAGCCCGCACGTGATCGAGCATACCGCGGCGGCGATCATCGAGCTGTTCCCCAGCTTCTCGCGCGTGCGCATGAACCGCCAGTGGGGCGGCATCGTGGACGTGGCGCCGGATGCCTGTCCGATCATCAGCAAGACCAAGGTCAAGGGCCTGTACTTCAACTGCGGTTGGGGCACCGGTGGCTTCAAGGCCACCCCGGGTTCGGGCTATGTGTTCGCGCACACCATCGCCAACGATGAGGCGCACCCGCTGAATAAGGCGTTCGCGCTCGACCGCTTCAATACCGGTCATCTGATTGACGAGCACGGCGCCGCCGGCGTTGCGCACTAAGGAGCCGCAGATGTTCCAGATTCATTGTCCGCACTGCGGGGCAACCCGCGAGGAAGAAGAATTCAGTTACGCTGGCGAGGCCTACATCCCCCGTCCGGCCAACCCGGAAGAGGCGACCGAAGCCGAATGGGGTGATTACCTGTTCATGCGCAAGAACACGCGCGGCTGGTTTTGGGAGCAATGGCAGCACACCGCCGGTTGCCGCAAGGTGTTTGCGGTCAAGCGCAACACCGTGAGCTATGAAATCGCCGGCACCTGGACGCTGGCCGCAGGCAAAGAGCTGTATCTGAAGGAGAGCGAAGCATGAGCGCTTACCGTGTCCACCGTAGCAGCCAGCGCATCAACGAAAAGGCGCCGCTGACCTTCCGCTTCGACGGCAAGAAATACCAGGCCTTCGCCGGCGACACGCTGGCCTCGGCCCTGATCGCCAACGGCGTGAAACTGATCGGCCGCAGCTTCAAGTACGGCCGCCCGCGCGGCATCGTCGGCCACGGCGCCGAAGAGCCGAACGCGCTGATCCAGCTCGAGACCGGGGCCCATACCGTACCGGACCTGAAAGCGACCCAGGTGGAGATGTACGAGGGGCTGTCCGCCACCACCACCACCGGCTTCCCGTCGCTCAACTTCGACCTGAAGGGGCTGGCCGGCCAGTTCAGCCGCTTCATGCCGCCCGGCTTCTACTACAAGACCTTCATGGGTCCGGCGAAAGCCTGGCCGTTTTATGAAGAGATCATCCGTAAGGCCGCCGGCTACGGCCGCGCTCCGGTCGATCCGGATCCGGAATTCTACGACCACCTGCACCACCACGTGGATGTGCTGGTGGTGGGCGGCGGCGCCTGCGGCCTGTGGGCCGCTACGCTGGCCGGCCGTGCCGGTCTCAAGACCCTGCTGGTCGACGAGCAGAGCGAAGCCGGCGGCTGGATGCTGTCTGATGCCCGCGCCGTGATCGACGGCAAGCCGGCGATGAAGTGGGTCAGTGAGCGCCTGGCCGAATTGAAGAGCCTGTCCAACGTCACCGTGCTGACCCGCACCACGGCGTTCGCCCACCACGAGCAGAACCTGGTGCAGGCGGTCGAGCTGGTGCAGGACCACCTGCCGATCGCGCAGCGCGTCGCCACCCTGCCGCGTCAGCGCCTGCACAAGATCCGCGCGCACCACGTGGTGCTGGCCACCGGCGCCATCGAGCGTCCGCTGGTCTACGGCAACAACGACCGCCCGGGCGTGCTCACCGCCGCCGCCGGCCAGACCTACCTGAACCGCTACGGCGTGGCGGTCGGGCGCAAGGTGCTGCTGCTCACCCATAACGACGCGTCGTACGACACCGCGCTGGACCTGGCCGAGGCCGGCAGCCGCGTGACCCTGATCGACACCCGTCAGCGCGGCGCCGCCGCCTGGCGCCTGGATGCGGCGAAGAAGGCCGGCGTCGAGCTGCTGCTCGGCTACGGTATCGCCGAGGTGCAGGGCGGCAAGGCCGCCAGCGGCGCCAAGCTGGTCAAGCTCGACCCGCACTGCCTGACCGTGACCGGCAAAGGCCCGACCCTGTCGGCCGACGCCATCCTGTCCTCCGGCGGCCTGACCTCGACCGTGCACCTGTTCTGCCACAACAACGGCCGCCCGTACTGGAACGAAGAACGCCTGTCCTTCGTCACCCCGGACGAAGGCCGCCAGGGTATCAGCGTGGCCGGCGCCATCACCGGCCGCTGGGGCCTGGGTGAGGCGCTGGCGCAGACGCACGCCTCGGTCAGCGCGATGCTGATCGGCTTCGGCCGTACGTCGTCCAGCACCTGCCCGGTCAGCGAAGACAAGGACATCCAGCCGACCCGCCGCGTGTTCCGTGTACCGGACGGCAAGCCGGAAGGGCACGGTGCCAAGGCGCTGGTCGACTTCCAGAACGACGTGGCCGCCGCCGACATCCATCTGGCCGTGCGCGAGAACTACCGCTCGATCGAACACGTCAAGCGCTACACCGCGCTGGGCTTCGGTACCGATCAGGGCAAGCTGTCCAACGTCAACGGCTTCGCCATCGCCGCCGAGGCGCTCGGCATGCCGATCTCGCAAGTGGGCACCACCACCTACCGTCCGGCCTACACCCCGGTGACCTTCGGTGCGCTGGCGGGCAGCCACGTCGGCGATACCTTCGACCCGCGCCGCTACACCGCGATGCAGTCGTCGCACGTCGCCCGCGGTGCGCTGTTCGAGACCGTCGGCCAGTGGATGCGCCCCTGGTACTTCCCCAAGGGCAACGAAACCATGCACCAGGCGGTGGACCGCGAGTGCCTGGCGACTCGAAATAGTGTTGGCGTGATGGACGCGTCGACCTTGGGCAAGATCGACATCAAGGGCCCGGACGCGCGCGAATTCCTCAACCGCATCTACTCCAACGCCTGGACCAAGCTCGACCCGGGCAAGTGCCGCTACGGCCTGATGCTGGACGAGAACGGCATGGTGATGGACGACGGTGTGACTGCCTGCATCGCCGACGACCACTTCTACATGACCACCACCACCGGCGGCGCCGCGCGTGTGCTGAACTGGCTGGAGCGCTGGCACCAGACCGAATGGCCGGAGCTGAAGGTGCGCTTCACCTCGGTCACCGACCACTGGAGCACCACCGCCGTGGTCGGCCCGAAGAGCCGTGCCGTGCTGCAGAAGCTCTCCAGCGACATCGACCTGTCCGCCGACACCTTCAAGTTCATGGACTGGCGTGAAGGCACCGTCGCCGGCGTGCCGGCCCGCGTGTGCCGCATCTCGTTCTCCGGCGAGCTGGCGTATGAAATCAACGTCGACGCCTGCTACGGCCACTACATCTGGGAACAGGTGATGGAAGCCGGCAAGGAGTTCGGCATCACGCCGTACGGCACCGAGACCATGCACGTGCTGCGTGCCGAGAAGGGCTTCATCATCGTGGGCCAGGACACCGACGGTTCGATGAGCCCGATCGACCTGAACATGGCCTGGGCGGTGGGCATGAAGAAGCCGTTCAGCTTCCTCGGCAAGCGTTCGCTGTCGCGTTCCGACACCTCGCGCTCCGACCGCAAGCAGCTGGTGGGCCTGTACACCGAAGACCCGAAGGTGGTGCTGGCCGAAGGCGCGCAGATCCTGTCGAGCCGCAACACGCAGGCGCCGGCCGACATGCAGGGCCACGTGACTTCCAGCTACCACAGCGCCTTCCTCGGCCGCTCCATCGCGATGGCGGTGCTCAAGGGCGGTCTGAAGCGCGAAGGCGACACGGTGTACGTGTGGGCGCATGGCAAGATGCACCCGGCCAAGGTGGTTTCCTCCGTATTCGTCGATCAAGAAGGGGTGCGTCAACATGCCTAACTTCCAACCCTACCTGCAATCGCCGCTGGTCAACTTCAACCTGCCGGCGCTGACGGTACCGGCCGACGCCAGCCAAAAGGTGCGCGCCAACGAACTGCCGCTCTTGGGCTACATCGTGTTGCGCGGCGACCTCTCCGACGCTGCCGTGGCCCAGGCCATCAGCCAGGCCACCGGCCTGGCGGTGCCCGCCGCCAGCCGCTTCAGCAGCGGTGAGGCCGGCGTGCTGATCTGGCAATCGCCGGACGAATGCCTGCTGATCACCGCCCGCGCTGCCGTGCCGGCGCTGCTGGCGGCCTGCGCCAAGCACTTCGACGGGCTGTTCGCCCAGGCGGTGGACAACAGCGGCGGCCTGACCACGGTCTACCTGTCCGGCGTCGAGCACGTCACGCTGCTGCGCCACCTCGGCGTGTACGACTTCGAATCGATCGAGGCGGGCGACGCGGCCAGCACGGTACTGGGCAAGGCCGGCGGACTGGTGTGCCGGGTGGACGGTGACGGCGTGTTCCTGGTGATCCGCCGCAGTTTCGCCGACTACCTGTGGCTGCTGATCACCAAGGCGGCGATACCGTACCGCTTCGCCGTGGCCAAGCTGCCCTCGGCCGGCAAGAGCCCGTTCCTGCGGCTGGTCGATGCGGGCAGTCCAAGCAAGCGCCCGGTGGCGGCCTGACCTTTTGAGTCGCTAACAAAACCCTCTTGGCGTTGTTGCGCGGCCTAGCCGTACTACTTGTACTGTCTGCGGCCGCGCGCCTAGCCAGGACCGTTGCACTGGGTTTTGTCGGCGACTCTAAGCTGGTGATGACGGCCGAGAAGTGGCCGGCTGGCCGTAACGTTTTGTTCCCGGTGGTTATTGCCATCCCTTCATGCCCCTACGGGGGCTTTTTCATTTCTCTTGTCGCGCCATGCCATGTCGGTCTGCGGCAAAAACCGGTCGCTGCTGCCGAGGTTGGCCGAAACCGCCTCGTGCACCATTTCTCAAGGCGGGTGAGGTGCCCGCGAGGAGAAAAAATGTCACTGCATAACGACAGCATCGTCATCGACGGCCTGATCATCGCCAAGTGGGAACGCTCGGTATTCGACGACATGCGCAAGGGTGGCCTCACCGCCGCCAACTGTACCGTGTCGGTGTGGGAGGGCTTCACCGATACCGTCGACAATATTGCCGAGATGAAGCAGAAGATTCGTGACTACAGCGACATCCTGTCGCTGGTACGCACCACCGAGGACATCCGCCAGGCCAAGCGCGACGGCAAGACCGGCATCATCCTGGGCTTCCAGAACGCCCACGCCTTCGAGGACAACATCGGCTACATCGAGGCCTTCGCCGACATGGGCGTGCGCGTGGTGCAGCTGTGCTACAACACGCAGAACCTGATCGGCACCGGCTGCTACGAGCGCGACGGCGGCCTGTCAGGCTTCGGCCGCGAGGTCATCGCCGAGATGAACCGCGTTGGCATCATGGTCGACCTGTCGCACGTCGGCAGCCACACCTCGAAAGAGGCCATCCTGGAATCCAAGAAGCCGGTGACCTACTCGCACTGCCTGCCGTCCGGCCTGAAGGAGCACCCGCGCAACAAGAGCGACGAGGAGCTCAAGTTCATCGCCGACCACGGCGGCTTCATCGGCGTCACCATGTTCCCGCCGTTCCTGAAGCGCGGCATCGAAGCCACGGTGGACGACTACGTCGAGGCGATGGATTACATCATCAACCTGGTGGGCGAGGACTGCGTCGGCTTCGGCACCGACTTCACCCAGGGCTACGACAAGGGCTTCTTCGACTGGATCACCCACGACAAGGGCCGTTACCGCCGCCTGACCAACTTCGGGACCATTTTGAATCCGGAAGGCATCCGCACCATCGGCGAGACGCCGAACCTGACCGTGGCGATGGAGAAGGCCGGCTGGGGCGAGCGCAAGATTCAGAAGGTGCTGGGCGAGAACTGGCTGCGCGTGTTCGGCGAGGTGTGGGGCGCCTGACCCCGGTTCCGATCACGCAAGAAGAACGGCGTGGGTGGCGACGGATGTCGCTCCCACGCCGTTTTTGCTGCGGCTGGTCGTGAAATGTCGGGGCCAATGCGGGCGGAAGAACCAGCCAGCAACAGGCTCCGCGCTGGCGTTAAAAAGCCCGGCCATGCCCAAGGGCCTGACCGAGCTGTATCCGGGTCAAGGGCGAGGCACTGATCTCAGTGCGCCCCAGAGCCGGGGATGGGGTTACTGGCCGATACCGATGCCAACGCCACCCTGGGTTTTGACGCCTGCGGCTCCGCCGCTGCTGCCGGCTCCAACACCGACACCAACCCCTACGCCGACACCGGCCCCAGCTCCAACTCCAGCGCCGGCATTGGCGCCACTGGAGGTTTCCATCGGACGCTGATCAGCAGAGGCGCTACCGGCCCCCGCGGCGCCGGTCTTGCCCGCGGGGGCTTGACCCGCTGCCGTGGCCGCGCCTTCGGCACGAACCGCCGCACTGGCGTCGCTATTGAGCTTGTCGTTCACTTTCTGAAGTGTCGCCTTGGTGACACCCTTGACCTTGAGTAAATCGGACGACGACCGGAAATCGCCATGCGCCTTGTGGTAAGCCACGATTCTTTCGGCCTGCGTCTTGCTGAAGCCGGCTTGCACCAGCTCAACAGAGCTGGCGGCATTGATATCCAGTGCCAGAGCGGCGGAACTGCTCACTGCGAGAAGCAGGGCACCAACGAGGTGGGAACGAATCGGATGGTATTTCATTAAGGCTCCTTTTCCCTGACGGGTTTTCAAAGGGACCTTGATGGTAGCCAAGGGGTTATTCGAAACTGTTAATGAATTCCTTCATTTTGTTAAGTTTCTTTTCGTGATGACGCGGAAGGCCGGTTCCGTTCCCCGCCGATAGCGGCTGCCACCCACGGCTGTAGCACGGCCACCGGCACGTCAACTCCCCATGCCGACACATCGCGCCGAGCAGCGGCCAGCCGCTGCCCGACAACGGAAGAGGGATATGCCAGGGCTGCCTGCGGCGACCCTGGCGCGCGGAGCATCAAGGTCTACTTCGGCTGCGCCACCATGCGCAGGTAGGGTTTCAGCGTCTTGTAGCCCTCTGGGTATTTCTTCTGCGCCTCCTCATCCGATACTGAGGTCGGGATGATCACGTCGTCGCCTGGGCGCCAGTTCACCGGCGTGGCGACGGTGTGCTTGGCGTTGAGCTGCAGCGCGTCGAGCAGGCGCAGCACTTCGTCGAAGTTGCGCCCGGCGCTCATCGGGTAGACCAGCATCGCCTTCACCTTCTTGTCTGGGCCGATCAGGAACACCGAGCGCACCGTGGCGTTGTCGACGGCGGTGCGCGGCCCGGGGCTGGCGTTGGGATGGATCATGTCGTAGAGCTTGGCCACGTTCAGGTCGGCGTCGCCGATCATGGGGTAGTTGACGGCGTGGCCCTGGGTCTCGGCGATGTCGCCGACCCAGGCCTTGTGGTCGCTGACCGGGTCGATCGAGAGGCCGATGATCTTGGTGTGGCGTTTGTCGAATTCCGGTTTGAGCTTGGCCATATAGCCCAGCTCGGTGGTGCAGACCGGGGTGAAGTCTTTCGGGTGCGAGAATAGGATGGCCCAACTGTCGCCGATCCATTCGTGAAAGTGGATGGTGCCTTCGGTGGTATCGGCAGTGAAATCGGGCGCTTCATCGCCAATGCGGATTGCCATGATCTTCCTCCTTGTGTACGTCGGGCTGGCGCCGCCGAAGCGGCCGCGGGCGGATGCCTGCTGCGCGCTGACATCGCAGCAGGCGGAGTCAGTATAGATACTGCGGCGCTGCGTGCCGGACCATCTTCACCATGTCGTTCACTAACAAGAACAGGTCGTCACAATGCCGCTGGGCTGGAACAGGGTTCGGCACCATGGTGTGCAAGGAAAGTTCGACGAGGCCTGCGATCGCCATGCGCGGCGACGGCCCAGCCCACATAGTCAGGTATGCCCATGTACATGTCGGAGACCGGTTGGGACGAGGCCAGGCAGCACAAGTTGCTGGGTGAGCACGACGTGCGCGTGCTCACGAAGGTAAGGGGAGAGTGAGTCGTGAGTTACCCGGCGTGCGAGGCATGCCGGGTTTTTTTGTTTCATCAGTGTCGGTCCAACCCACAGGAGTGAGCGGATGAGTCGTTTGAAACGCGTTGCATTGTCGTTGTCGTTGCTGCTGGCCACGGCCGGAGCCCAGGCCACCGAGCTCAAGCACTGGCCGGGCGACGTCGCCCAGAAGCTGAATACCATGATCGCCGCCAACGCCCACAAGGGCGCCTACGCGGTGTTCGACATGGACAACACCAGTTACCGCTACGACCTGGAAGAGGCCTTGCTGCCGTTCCTCGAGATGAAGGGCGTGCTGACGCGCGACAAACTCGATCCCTCGCTCAAATTGCTGCCCTTCAAGGACACGTCGGGGTTCAAGGAGAGCCTAAACAGCTATTACTACCGGCTGTGCGAGGTCGACGACCTGGTGTGCTACCCGTGGGTGGCGCAGGTGTTTTCCGGCTTCACGCTGAAACAGCTCAAGGGCTACGTCGACGAGCTGATGGCCTACGACAAGCCGATCCCGATCAAGTATTACAGCGGCGACAAAGTCGTGGAAGGCACGGTTAACCGCCCGCATCTCTACACTGGCATGCAGGAGCTCTACAACCGGCTGCAGGAAAACGGCATCGACGTCTACGTCATGACAGCGGCCAGCGAGGAGCTGGTGCGCATGGTCGCAAGCGACCCCAAGTACGGTTACAACGTCAAGCCGCAGAACGTCATCGGCGTCAACATGCTGCTCAAGGATCGGACGAGCGGCGAGCTGACCAGCTCGCGGCTGCAGATCAAGAAGGGCAAGTACGACCCGGCGCGCAACCTCGACCTGGAACTGACCCCCTACCTGATGAATCCGATGACCTGGTACGAGGGCAAGCTGGGCTCCATCGTCGGCTGGATCGACCAGTGGAAGAAGCCGGTACTGGTGGGCGGCGACACCCCGATCTCCGACGGCTACATGCTGCTCAACAGTACCGACGTCGAGAAGGGCGGGGTGCGGGTATGGGTCAATCGCAAGGCCAAGTACATGCCGGCGATGCAGTCGTGGTGGGAAGAATCGGCCAAGCGCCAAGCTTCGCTGGGCCAGACGGTCACCGCCGACAAGAACTGGCTGGTGGTGAAGCCGGAAGACATCCAATAAATCAAACGATAAGCGGGACCACCCGCAGTAGCACGTAAAGCAGCAGAACGGGACTATTCCCATCTTTTATCATGTAGAGGAGTTGGCATGAAGCAAGTTCGCAACAGTGTCAAGCTGCTGGCCGCCATCGGCCTGGTCTGTTCCAGCGCCAGTTGGGCGGCCGACAAACCGCTGATCAAGATCGGCTACGTCGAAGGCTGGGCCGACAGCGTGGCCACCACGCAGGTCGCCGCCGCCATCATCAAGACCAAGCTGGGTTACCCGGTGGAGCTGGTGCCGGTTGCCGCCGGCATCATGTGGCAGGGGGTGGCGCGCGGCGATCTCGACGCCACGCTGTCGGCCTGGCTGCCGGTGACGCATGGTGACTACTACCAGCAGCTCAAGGACAAGGTCACCGATCTGGGACCCAACTACCCCGGTGCCAAGATCGGCCTGATCGTGCCCGAGTACGTGCCGGCCAAGAGCCTGGCCGACCTCAACAAGTACAAGGACGCCTTCCAGGGCCGCATCGTCGGCATCGACGCCGGCGCCGGCGTGATGAAGAAGACCGAACTGGCGATCAAGGACTACAACCTCGACTACAAGCTGATGCCGAGCTCCGGTCCGGGCATGGCGTCCGAACTGGCGCGCTCGATCAATGCCAAGAAGCCGATCGCCGTGACGGGTTGGATTCCGCACTGGATGTTCGCCAAGTGGAAACTGCGCTTCCTGGAGGACCCGAAGAAGGTGTACGGCGAGGAAGAACACGTCGACACCGTGATTAACCCCGGCCTGAACGCCAAGGCACCGCAAGTGGTGAGCTTCCTGAAGAAATTCTCCTGGAAGCCGGAGGAAATCGGCGCGGTGATGCTGGAGGTCGAGAACGGCGCCAAGCCGGCGGCAGCGGCCGAGAAATGGGTTGGCGCCAACGGCAAACGCGTGGCGGGCTGGCTGTAAGCTTCGTTCCCGGTGGTAAACACTCTCTCTTGAAGCCCCTTCGGGGGCTTTTTTCATGGCTCCGTCGATTTGGCGTATTACCCGCCCGGCAAGCCGCGCCATTGTTGGGTTTTGTGATGGCTTGAACCCGAAAGCGGGGCCGGTGTGTGGTGTCGTCCCGCCGTTTCTCAGCGGGTCATTCAGGAAGAAACCGCTGAGCTGATGGCGGGGGAGGAAGAGGCGGACGGTTTGGTGTCGTTAGCACCAAGCTAGCTTTCGCTAAAAAACATTGTCATCAATTTTTCGGGTGCCGTCATGGTGACGGGTGCTCGTCGGATGCCTCCGGTCAGGCTATCCAGTGCGGACAAATGGCCTCCAAAGCATAGCCAGCCGATAGATGGAGTTGGATAGTTCCCGCTTTCTCTATCTGCGCAAGCTTGCTGTATGGAATTGCCAATAGCATAAATATTGCGGAAAATGCCGTATTCAAAATTGCCATTCTTGCCATCAGGCGACCCCGGCCATCCACCCGATACTCATGACCATTCACTCACTCCTTGCCAGCTTCGCCGCCGCCTTCAGCCAGGAGCAGCGCCTCCTCACCCTGCAACTGGGCGACGGCCAGCGCTGGGGCGAGACGCTGCTGCCGCTTGCGGTACACGGCGACGAGGCCGTCTCCGATAGCTACCGCTACCGCGTCGAGTGTCTGTCGCCCGATGCCGGGCTCGAACTGAAGTCGCTGCTCGGCGTGCCGGTGCGGCTCGGTCTCGCCGGGGCGGACGGGACCGAGCAGGTGCGCGGCGGCGTGGTCAGTGCTGTCGACAGCCTGGGGGCCGACGGCGGCTTCGCCCAGTACGCCCTCACCGTCGAACCGCCGTTCGCGCTGCTGCGCCTGCGCCGTACCAGCCGGGTGTTCCAGGACCTCTCGGTGCCCGACATCGTGCGCCAGGTGTTCGCCGAACACGCCGCCGCCAACCCGGTGTTCGCGGCGGTGCAGCGTCTCGACTTCGTGCTCGTGGGCGAGCTGCCCTCCCGCAGTTACTGCCTGCAATACCGCGAGAGCGACTACGACTTCCTCGTGCGCCTGCTGCACGAGGAAGGGCTGGCCTGGCGCTTCGAGCATGGAGAGGGAGCGAGCGAGCCAGGTCGCGCCGCGTCGCGAGGGGCTCTCCCGCAGGTCCAGCTCGTCGCCTTCGACGACCCGTATTCGCCGCCGGCCGCCGGGGTGGAGCGGGTGCGCTTCCACCGCAGCGATGCGACGGAAGAAGAGGATGGCCTCACCCGCTGGGACGGCACGCGCCAGATCGTCAGTGGCGGCGTGGCGCTGGCCAGCTTCGACTACCAGCCGGTCGCCACCGGCCACAGCGGCGATAGCAGCGCCGTCGAGCAGGGCTCCGATGGGACGCGGTTGCAAAGCAGCCTGCAGGACTACGACGTCCCCGGCCCCTACTACGCCGGCGATGCCGACCAGCTCGCCCACTACGCCCGGCTGCGCCAGCAGGCGCACGACGCGCAGGCCAAGCGCTTCGACGGTGGCGGCTCGGTGCGCGGGCTCGCCGCCGGGCAGTGGTTCCGCCTCGA
>NZ_JBYSWM010000022.1:0-65267 GCF_058781125.1 Pseudogulbenkiania sp. FW507-F1
CAGATCGCCCCACCCCGCTCCTCCAGTTGCTTGATCCAGCCGGCGGCCTCGGCTTTTTTGCCGGTCTGCAGCACCACGCAGGACTGATGGTCGTAATCCACCACCGGCTCGATGCCGGCAGCTTGATCCGAGGCGAACGCCTGCAGGATGAGAGGGAGGCCACTGAACCAAGGGCCGCGCCCATCCCGGCCGGTAAACCGCCCGGCCGGAATCAGCTCGACCCACTCCGGCACCTCGGCGGGCAGATCGATGGTCAGCGCGTTGATGGCCCGCCCAGGAGAGCACAAGGCGTTGATGGCTAGGTGAAGTGGAGTCGTGTTCATGGCCCGCATTGTGAGCGGGCTGAAAATTGGTAAAACGGGGGAAGGGGTTCGGTAAGCCGGGAGGTGGGGTGACGGCGCGCTACGGTGATGGCGTTAAAAGCCCGTTAAATCGGCTCAGGTGCGGCTTGTGATGGTATTGGCATACATCGGCTACAGTGGCATGATGAACGTGTTGTGGCGGCGGTTTTGGAGATCCCGGCTACGCTTGTGTGTAGGACGCTCAAGATAATGTCCTCCACCAGAACCGGTGCCCACTTCACTGTCAGTCCGGAGACTAAATGGTGAGCCAGGACGAAATCGACATATTGAGGGCAAAGAGAATCTGCCATCGCTGTGTCGGCGAGGAGTATCTACGTGCCGAGATACAAAAGGATGGCCAGCGCCGTCGCTGCTCATACTGCAACAAGGTCGCTAGGTCCTACATCATTGGGGATTTATCCGAACGCATCGACAAGGTCTTCGAACAGCACTATACCCGCACCTCAAACGAACCGGACTCTTGGCAGTATTCATTGCTTTCGGATCGTGAGTCAGACTATGAGTGGGAGCGGGACGGCGAACTGGTTGTTCAGGCGATCGAGAGCGCGGCTCAAATTCCCGTAGAGGCTGCGGAGGACATTCAAGCGATTCTCGATGAGGAGTACAGCGACTTCGACTCTGCAGCGATGGGTGAAGAAACCGAATTCTCGCCGGAAAGCTATTACGAGGAGAAGGGGACCAGTGATCGGGCTTGGCAGGAGGAATGGCGCGACTTTGAGCGGTCTTTGAAAACCGAAGCACGCTTTTTCAGCCGGACAGCGGCGGCCCATCTCGCATCTGTATTTCGTGGGATCGAGACAATGTTTGCAACCGACGGTAGACAGTTGGTGATCGATGCCGGGCCTGGAACGACACTCAGCGCCATCTATCGCGCACGTGCTTTTCAATCCGACGACAAATTGGTGGATGCACTGTGCCGTCCAGATCAACACCTGGGCGCACCTCCCTCAAGTTTGGCGAGTGCCGGGCGAATGAATGCACGAGGCATTTCGGTGTTTTACGGAGCTAACGACCCCCGTGTTGCAATAGCTGAAGTGCGTCCGCCGGTCGGCAGCCAGGTTGCAGTCGCACGGTTTGATATCATTCGGCCCCTTCGGCTGCTTGATCTCACTGCCCTCAGCGTAGTAAGCGAGAGAGGCAGCATCTTTGATCCAGGCCTTGCTGATCGTCTTGAACGTGCCATGTTTTTGCGGTCTCTCAGCCAACGTATCACTAGGCCGGTCATGCCCGATGATGAGGCCTTCGATTACCTACCAACCCAAGCCATCGCTGACTTCCTGGCTACAGAGAACGAGCCTCCGATCGACGGAATCGTCTTTCCATCCGTCCAAGCGGCCGGAGATACGCTGAACGTGGTGCTCTTCCACAAGGCCGCTCGTGTCGACACAATCAGCATTCCCAAGGGAACGGAAATTCACGCGAGCACGGGCCAGGTAGGCGAAGAGGGCTGGGAGGATGACTATAGGGTGATTGAGGAGGTTCCGCCTGATCCGCCATCGGACGCAAAAAATGATGATGATAAGTGGCCGAGTCTCGCTAAGTTAACGGGTGCGTTGGGGTGGCCACCTGAACCTGGTTTCAGAGATCCGACGCTGCGTATTGACTTGGACTCGGTGAAGGTTCATGTCGTGCAACGAGTTGAGTTTGATACAGTTGAACATGATGTTCGTCGACATCGCTGGGTGAAGCGTGATCCAGAATTTTGAGGCTCATGTAGTGTGGGTTGGCTGTCGTCTGAAATTTATCCAAGGGTGAAGCAACTATGAGCAACGAGGAAATGCAGGAAGAGCAAAAGCTGTTTGCGTACATTCAGGAATTCAATGATAGTTTGGCAGGAATAGTTCAGGATTCCCTAAACATCGTGCTCTATCCAGTTGCCGTACTGAAAGCCAATGATTTGTTCGGGCAAAAATGGATGATAGATTCGGCGTTTGCAGGATTTCGCGCCAAAATTCCCATAGAGGCTGCTGTAGCCATGTTCATTCTAGCAAACGCCATGGTATTTACAAAAAACACCTCCACACTGGGCCTGCTATTTTCAAGTAAAAATCGAGAACGAAACCTTGAACTCAAAAAAATAACGCGATTCGTTAGCCCAACATTAGATAAATACGCAGGCAAAGGATTAGATGCTCGATTTATGTCAGAGCTGAAAAAAATAAACCATACTCCATAGCGGAGAGAAGAAATGCGTTTTTAATTCAGTTAAAAATAAGCAAAAACAAACACCTACTACGCTTTATTCCCATGCTCTGGAGCGCTGCTTTATATCGCCCTCCTTACCGCAGACATCTCAAATATGATCAAATAGGAATTTTTCCACACCAACATCCATGACCCATTATATTTTTTGAGTTTCATGACCAAATCAGGAAGTCGTTGCAAAGAAATTCATCAAATCGGCAAAAAATTAATAAACCATTGACTATCTATTTATGGAGCTACCTGTGGGGGCATGGCAAACAATTCTTTTTGCTTTTGGTGGCAATGCTGCATTACTTGCCGTTCTTGGACTTCTTGGGAAATCCCTGCTCGAAAAACTTATAGTTCGCGACACAAAACAGTATGAGGCCGACCTAAAAATCAGAACTGATTCTGCCATTGAGCAGCTAAAGAACAACTTGATGCTCAGCGTTGAAAGCTATAAAGTTCAACTCAAGAAATCAGAGTTTTTCTTTGAGAGAGAGTACGCTGCGGCACAAGAATTCACTACTATTGTTAGTACTATTACTCCACGCCCAAGCTGGCCGGACATGGAATGGCATGATGCACTGGAGGAAGTAATCGACAGCTTTGAAAAAATAGAGCGTCGCCTTCATGCCTTCCTGATATCGAACAGTCCGATTCTGACTGATGACGAAAGAAAGTTGCTACGCGAAACAATTTCCATTGCAACAACCGGAAATTTCCATGCAGTCAAAGGCGACCCGGCCGGATACAAATTGGCAGAATCACTATGCGAAAATATACAAAAACTTGAGACTCAACTAATTAAGCGTGTTCGTGAGCAATCAAGCCTGTAATCAATCAACTCACCTTATAACCTTAAATCACCTCAGCGTTAGAGAATACGCATCGCGGTGGCCACATTTCAATATAACCCAAGCCAAGTACAACCGACCATGCAGCCATAAATAATTTTTCACTTCAATTGTCAGGTTCCTCGAAATACCTCCCCAACACCGCCAGCAGCTCCGCCTCCGCCGCCGGAGCCAGCTGGCCGTTGGCATCCACCGGCAGCCCGGCCCGCACCAGGGTGTCGACCACTCCGGCCAATGCGGTCAGATCCTCCGGCTTGTTGATGCGCAGCCGGATCTTTGGGTAGGCGGCTTGCGGCCCGAGGTTGAGGTCGACCAGCGGGCGCACGTAGTCGCGGCTCAGCGTGCTTTCCAGCTCGATCACGTCCGATTCCAGGATGTCTTGCCTGACCTCGTTGTGCACCTTGCCCAGGGCGTAGGCTCCGCCGCCGCCGTCCCCGGTGTTGGTGGACAGGGTCTGGCCCAGCACCACCTTGCTGATCTGCTTGTCGAAGTACGCCGCCAGCCGGTCGTAGATGTCGACCGACGCCGCCTTGTTGCCGGCGTCGACGAAGTCGATCTCCATGTTCTTGGGGATGACGGCGGCTGCGTCGGTGCCCAGTTGGCGCAGCGCCATCAGCAGGGTATCGATGTCCTCGGCGGTGGCGCTGCTGTCGTACTTGCCGATGCGCAAGGGCTGGCCGTAGGCCTCGGCGAACACCACCCAGTCCTTGATGGCGTAGTTCGAAAACAGGAAGGCCCACGCCGCCATGACCGCTTTGAGGACATGCGACAGCTGGCCAGCCTCCTCTATCAATTGCTGCGGATGCTCGGCATGGAATTTGACCGGCGGGGTATGGCGGAAGAGCTGTTCCTGATGTTCCGGGTCAAGGTGTTTGCGCGAATGGGCTGGGAGGGTGGTCGCTTCGCCCTGGATAAAACTGTCTATGTGCGCGGCGTGCACCTGTTGTGTACAAAGTCCGGGACATGCATCCCTTCTCGTCCTGGTTTGCCCGCTGCCAGGCGATGCAGGCATTGCTCAATGGCAAGAAGGGTCTGGATGCGCAGTTCGGCCTACAGATTTTGCTAGTGCCCGACTGGCGGGACGGCCCACCCACCCGAAAGCAGTGGTGGCTTTGGCAGCAACATAACCTGCATTGGCTATGGGGATGGATGCATCTGAACCGCGATAACTCTGGGCGAGCCCCTGACGACACGTTGTGGAATGAGTTGGAGGCCAAGTTCGATACGCTCGACTGGGCCAAAAATCTGCTCCCTGCTTGGGGGGCACGGTGAGACTCAAGGCCATAGCTTGGCCTTCTTTGCCTGTTTTCAAGGCTAATATTTATAGTGTTACGGGTGAGTCTGGCCCGGCGCGAGATCATGCCAATTGAGAGCCTCTCGTGGAAATACATACTCCTGACTTTGGCAAATGTGGCCATGGTGATTACCTTGGAAATCCCTGCTAACGAAGGTGCAGAGCAAATTTTCAATTTGCGTCAACAAGCAGGTGAAAACCACAGAGTGCAGTCCCGCAGGAAAATTGCCTAACTCGTCGTATATGGACTCCGCTTCATGGCGCGGCGCAGCTCAGACGTTAGATTTCAAGAGGCTTTCTCATGACTTTCGACAGTACAAGAAACGTCATCACAGTGGGTCCCGATTCGGATTTCATAGCCGACTCCGGGGCGCTCTTCATCAGTGAACTGAAAGCCGACGCTGGCCGCGCTAACGCCTCAATGTTCCTGAAGAAAGACTGGGGCGTTATCGAGGCATGGCTTCAATGCGAGGGTCGTCCGTTGACACAAGGCGACTGCGAGAAGATTGGCAATGCGTGGCGCGCCTACATCGCGCTTGGTGTTGCACCATCTGAGCAACTTAATTTCGTATTTTTGCACTACTCCATACAAGCAGCACGTGATGGAGTTTTGACAGCACAAGACAGGCCGCCATCGGCGGTGATAGACGTCTTCGATCGTCTCCTTGCATCAGACGAGGATATCGCTAGAAAACGAAAGCAAGACTACAACGCTAGCCAGATCGCATCGAACACATCTGACACTGCCAACGTAGAGGAATACCACATGGATCTCGTTCACATTTCGAGTGCGGCGGAACTACTAAAAGTTGAGCACCCTCACTTTGGTAAGATTCAGAAACTTGGATTCCTCAAGACAACAGCCGGCTTGTTTACTGGTACCAGCAGGAAAGCCGACGCCATTGCGGATTACAGTTCAGGTAAACGCCAGTCTGTCGCGCTGCATATCGAAGCAGATAATTTCATGGCAACCATTGCCAGTTCTTTTTTGCTCGTCACACTTAAAGAAGGCGCGAGTAGATTCCCGGTTATCAGAAAAAAATGGAAGCTGGTCAATCAGGAAAAGGGCGAGGGAATTACAGAGTTCTTTGGTACGGTTAACACCTATGTAGATTCCGATGGCTTGAGGTGGGAACACAGATTCAAAAGGGCAACCGACGAGGATGAATTAGTTGGGTTTGATAGTAATGGGAAAGAAATCCTAGTCATCACACTTGAAACCATCCGATAAATTTGTTATCAAGAAACCGTAATAGATATAACACCTATCGATCGGTTTGACCGGATGCTTACCTATTTAGTGAAGCTGCACCCGATAGTGCTAACTGGGCGCTTATTATCTATGCTTCAGATAAAAAGATAGCTTGACCATCGTTTCCCTGTAGGTGCTTGGATTAATTGGCTGTTTCACAAAATTGCTGAGGTATTTTAAATTATTTCCTAATTTAAACTATAGTCTAGACGGTCCATGGAGGTGTGAAGTGGGTAGTTCGACTTTCAATATTTTCTTGGCTGCGCTTTCCGGATGTGCAACACAGGGAGATGTTCACTATTGGGATATGACAACTATTCCTAGCTTGTCGAATGATCTCATCGATTTTTATTTAGCAATGCGATAGTAAGGCGACTGTTGTAACAATCAGCCGAAACTACGCTATGCATATTCTCAGGATCAAGGAAAAATATCGAAAGCTGCAGAAATGCCAGTCACTGTATGGATTTCTGACGCTAAGGGTCCCAATACCTTCGCTACTATCGCCAAGTAAGGGAATGCCGTGATAGTAAGAACGATACCCATGATGAAACTGCTTGGCACTGACTATGATGCCTATGCGGCTCTGTTCGGGCATGAAATTGGACATATAGTCAAGAAACATATTGAGCAACATGAAGTGCGAAGAGGGTTCCTAGAAATACTGGGTGTAATCGCTAATCTCGCCATTGCTGCAAAAACTGGTGTTAATGCCAATAGCCTCACCGATTTGGGTGTCAATATCGTGGACAACATCTATAACCGGGACCAGGAACGTGAGGCGGATCGGCTTGGTCTGATCTACATGATCAAAGCTGGCTTTGATCCAAGCGGAGCAGTCCGGCTCCAGTGAGAGCTAATTTCTGCAACCGGTAGCGCGCAGATACCATTCTTGAGTTCGCATCTGACATGGTTGAAGCGGATCGAAAACCTCCAAAATATGGTGGGCGCATGCCGGTCTTCGCAATCAGATCACACTAAATTCTCAGAGTGATATGGCGGTTATCCTATCAAATTCTGGAAATTCATTTAGGATGCGTTGAGTTCAATATATTCAGTGTAATGCGGTTGGTGTAAGTTTTAATGGAGTTGAAATTAGTTGTAAAATTATCGCTCGATCTGTTATTTAGGCGTTTGTCATTTTTTTGAATGCGACTTTTTGTTCGGCTATCTTCTTGGTGTGAGTTAAGGCGGGTTGCAATTAAAGTTGGAATGTCAGGTGAGATTAGGGTTGTTTAGGCTTGTGAGGTGAGAAGGTTGATTGTCTCGATTGGGTTGATAGTCATTTTAAAGGTATAAGTGCAGGTCTGTTGTCTTTGATTTGCATTTGAAAACAATGATGAACTGATGTGTTGGATGAGAATTTATAATAAAGTGTATCGGCATTCCTTTTTTTCTATCCATTGTGTGCCAAGTGGAGGATAAATAATGTTGAAATGTAGATGCCTTCATATTGATGGAAAACCCAATGTGATTCTATGTGTAAAGCAAAGCGATAATAAGAAAAATACGTTGCAAATTTGCTTTTTTGTTGCACATTCCATCATTTTGTTGGCCTTGTGTTTTATGTCAAATTCGGCGGAAGCACTTCAACCTGAGGAAATTTTCAGAATGAATCGGGATGCCGTTGGCACTGTATTGACCCAGCAAGGTCAGGGAAGTGGTGTTGTGATTGGCGCTGGGGTTGTATTGACGAATTGCCATGTGGTGGCCGAAGCAAATTCTATTGAATTTGTGTCTAGAAAGCGTTATTTTTCGGCAAAATTAATTGCAGGCAACCAAGCGCTGGACCTTTGCAAACTTTTCGTGCCAGGGCTCAATGCTCACCCCGTTAAGATTCGTAGCTTAAGTAATATAAAAATAGGTGAAAGAGTTTATGCAATTGGTGGTCCGGAAAAGTTTGAATTGACTATTTCAGAAGGTCTGGTTTCTGGGTTAAGAGATATTGAGGATTCTTTTTTTATTCAGACCACTGCGCCAATTTCGCATGGGTCAAGTGGAGGAGGGTTGTTTGACTCTGTTGGGAACTTGATCGGTATTACGTCTGGGTCTTGGGTAAACGGGCAAAATATTAATTTTGCCATACCTGCCTCTTTCTCTACCAGGATGAAGGGTATGTCATATGTGAGTAAGGAAGATGAGGTGGATGGGATAAGGATAACTCCAGAGATAATTAATAGTGTTTTTACTATTTTTGAACGTCAAGATTTTAATGGCGCTGTAGTGGTTGGTGAAAAATGGGTTAAGCTAGATCCAAATTCTCCACAGGGATGGACAGTTCTCGGTTTCGGCTACTTAAATACAGATCGTTATGTCGATGCAGAGTCCGCATTACATCAAGCAGTGTACCTAGATCCAAGTTTCTCACCTGCTACTTATGGTCTTTCATTGTTATATGATCTGAAAGGTGATGTTGAAGAAAAGACTAGGTACATTCGTCAGTGTGCAGATAATGGAAGGTTAAAAAATTCGTACCTGCAGGGCTATCGTTTCCTCTGTATGGTTATGGGAGGGAATAAAAAGGGCTTGCAAGAGCTGAGAAAATTGGTGAGTGAACATAAATTTAAAAGCTGGTTGTTCACTTTGCTAGGGCAGGCTTATCTATCAGCGCATGATTTTGATCGAGCAAGAGAAGCCTCGGATCGCGCATTGGTAATCAATCCTAATAGTGTATGGGCTTATGATACGGCTGCTGCTGCCTTGATTGGGGCCCATGATTATATTGCAGCCAGCTTGTATGTTGGCAAGGCATTGAAAATAAGTCCGTCAAGCCCTGGTTCTTTGGAGTTGGAGGTGATGATTGCTCTGTTACAGGGGGATCGTGAAACAGCTAAGATGGCCTTCTCTCAATTGCAATCTGTAAATCCTTTAAGGGCAAATATATTGTTGGATAGATTTAGGAAAAAATAGTTGAAGCCGAATAATTATGGATAAGCAGAATTATTGAATTTTCTAGCGCAGTTAATCATGTCGCAAATCATCCAATGCCAAGGCAGCCTCTATACCGATGCTGAGCGTCGTTCAGCTGTCCTTGCTTACCTTACTCTCGGCAACGTGCGCAGTGTTGCAAAAATAACCGGCATCCCCTCCCGTACCCTCTATGACTGGCAGAAGACCGAATGGTGGGAAATCTTGGTCGCGCAACTTCGCGCAGAAAGGGACGCTCTACTCGATTCTGCCTTCACTAAAGTGATCGAAAAGGCGATGTGCTGCGTGATGGACCGCTTGGAAAACGGAGACGTTATCGTTTTGAAAAATGGATTGATAACTCGCCAACCAGTCTCTGTGAATCATGCAGCCCACATTCTCGATATCGTGCATAGTATCCGAGAAAAGCTAAGAGCTGCGATGCAAACCAAGCGAATCATCCCTCTTCATGAGCTAGCGGCTATGCTCGAAATGTTGGGAGAGGCGAGGGTAAAAAAAGACACAATATAAAAGAGATTGCTGTTGCCCGTGTGTGACGCTTCAGTTTTTTTGGCCAAGCTCGCGCAGTGTCAAGGCCCGTCCGCCGCCCGTTGGGCGGTCTCTCGGCCGGGCCATTTATACTTTTATACGTTGGTTTCGCTGTACGGGAATGTTCTATCAAGTGAATCATTTGCTTAGGGTGCAAGAAAAACTACCTGAGTGCGTGATTTGATATAAGTTAATTGCCTATATAATTTTGATTTTTGGTTGAAGACCTCTGGCGTTGTTCCACGCATCAATTTCTGCTTTACGCTCTGGCGAGTTCCAATACTCTATTGCTTCATGATGGCTCCTCCAAATTACTACAACCACAATATGGTTGCAGCTTCTTTTTGGGTCAACACATAAGATGGAATCCAGTCCGCCTGCCGCATGTCGACTGGATTCTTGCCTGTTAAATGTTTCAATAAAGGTCTTGGGAAGTGAAACATTTAATTCAATAAAAACGAGAGCGGTAGCGATTTTATCACCCATTTTGGATTCTCCTTGAGTCAATTTCCCATTTCCCGAGAGTTACCGAGTTTGGGAAGAAATGGGATTTTCGGGGTTTCCCATTTCCCGCTCTTCCCGCCCCTCCCTAGAGGGGGCGGGAACGGGAGGGAAAAATGGGAAAATCAGGGGAGCCATAGCCAGCCATCCTGCTCAAATAACCAGTTATTTTTTATCAAATCGTTGATCACCTTCTTGGCGCGTTCGACTTTCCGATTTTGGGGGCAGTCTAACTGATCTTTGGTCTGGCTAACGGCATCTTCCCTTCGGATAGCTCTTCGATTGTTTGGGATGAAAGATGGCAGGGTGTCACCTTTTATGCTGGTCTGCGAAAACAACTCTTGTAATGCTTTAAGAATAGTTATTTGATTTTTTCCTGAAGGAAGATTTTTCTCCTTAATTATGGCTTTGCCTTCTTTGTCTAAGATTGGTGCTACTATACAAGTCATAACTTTTTCACCGTCTTCGTCAATCCCTATTGCCACCTTCTCCAAGGTAAAATGGTAAGGAACACCTTCGCTGCCATCTTTTGACTTGGTCACTTGCCAGGTTCTCTTATCACTTTTTCCCTGGCGCTTCACCTCGATGGCGACATCCAGTGCAGCAAGAAGGCTGCTGTGTCCCCTCAATCCCTTGTTCTCGTCCTTTCCGGTGTGGTGGATCAGGATTACAAGCCCTCCAATCAGGGCCTGAAGGTGCGAAACATTGCCGATAATATCGCTCATGTCTCGGGACGCGTTTTCGTCTGCTCCTGGGCTGGCCCTATTCAGGGTGTCGATGATCACTACTCCGCTACCTGCTCCTTTTGCAAGAATGGCCTGAGCCAATGCTTCGACATCGTCTCGGTTGCGTAAATTGATAGGCTCAGTAAGAAAATGGAGTTGCTTGTTGTTGGTAGGGTACATTTCTCGGTAGGCTTTGGCCCTGTTCACCATGCCAACCGCTCCTTCCAGTGCGCAGTAGGTCACGTGGCAAGCCGATATATAGGAGCCGAACCATTCCCCGCCGACCGATAGTGCCATTGCCAGGGAAAGCGCAAAAAAACTTTTTCCGGCTCCGCTTGGGCCGAAGATGGCAGCTAACCCTGTTTCAGGTAGTATCCCCTTTGCACGCCACTTGATTGGCGGGAGCGTCATAAGCTCCTCAATTGATAGGAGCGGATATCGCTGTGCTTTCATGTATGTAGCTACTCATGATTCGGTGTCGGAGTGTCCTAGTGATCAGATGGCTCTACTGCTCTCGATCTTTCGTGCAATCCACTCATCAATTTCAGACTCGATCCAACCTTTAGAGCGTGCGCCCAAGAGTATGGACTTAGGGAACTGACCTTTGATCATGAGGGCGTATAGATGGCTACGGCTGATGCCGCAGCGAGCTAAGACAGCGGGTAGGCGGAGGATGCTAATAGCCATGATTGGACTCCTTTCACACTCTTGGTGTGTTGTGGATGTTACATGGCAATGATAACAAACTGGCGAAACGAAGATAATCTGTGTAATTCGCGTTAGCCGGCTATTGCGAATTGAGACGTGATTTTTTTATGATGCTTACGCGGTCTTTTATTCCTGAGATTGGAGATTTAACGGTGGCGCTACTGTTCTTACGCCAAAGTATTGAATCAGCAGTGATGTCCTCGATGACGCCTCCACCCTTCAGTTTTGCCAACTCCTTAAGAACCTGCTTCCAAGTAAAGTCGGGGTGTTGATCAAGGATTTCGGTAATGATGCGATTTAATGCATTTGGGCGTTGCTTGCCGGCAATTTTCTTCTGGTGCAGAGAAAAATTTGCCTGATATACCTCGGACATTGTCAGAACATCCGACAGCCATTTTATTCGCCAATAAAAGACGGCATAGTCATTGCATTGCTCAAAAGTAACCGTTCGTTGTTCAGAGAGAGCTTTGGATAGCATATTGATTTGTTTGGCGGTCTTGATAATTCCAACCGCTGCAATGAATGGATAACGTTCCAGATGATAGGGGTCGACATCCTTGCTTGTCATTCCTTGGGGGAAGTCCTTGTTGGGGTGCATGTGCTTTACAAACATCAATGCTTTAACAAGCTCGTGCTCGCCCTTGTTATCTAGGGCTTTCCAATCGGAGCGAAATTGTTCTCCTCCAACCTGAATCCCTTCATCTAAGAGAAACTGCTTTGCCAAGGTATCAAGCGATGTCGTCAGTTCCAGAAATGCCTTGATCGTGGGATGTGTACTGTTTTCTTTATTGCTCTTGGTGCCCATATGGGGCTGCTCCTGGCGTTGTAATAAAGTCGTACCCTCTGCTGACTGTGAAAACTACCTTTCACACAGGGCAAGAAGATCAATGATCCAATCGCTATGCCTGCTTGGTAGTACAGATGGGTACGACCTTGGCGCCGTTGGCCAATCTATCCAGATAATCGGCCCACGCCTGCATCATCTTTCGCCGTTCGGGCAGATGCTCGGCAAAGTTATACGCTGCACGCACCTGATTCCGCTCTCCATGGGCCAGTTGCCGTTCTATAGCGTCACGATGCCATCCCTGTTCGTTCAAGATGGTGGAGGCCATGCTGCGGAAACCATGGCCGGTCATTTCCTCCTTGGCATAGCCCATTCTGCGAAGGGCTGCGTTGACGGTGTTCTCGCTCATCGGTCGGCCATTCGTCCTGGCCCCCGGAAATACATACTTCCTATTCCCAGTCAGGGGATGTAGCTCGCGGAGAATCTCCACTGCTTGCCTAGAAAGTGGGACAAGGTGTTGCTCGCGCATTTTCATGCGCTCAGCAGGGATGCGCCACTCCGCCGCATCAAGATCAAACTCTGCCCATTCCGCCTTGCGCAGTTCGCCAGGGCGCACGAATACGAGTGGGGCGAGGAGTAGTGCGCACTTGGTAACAACGCTGCCCTGGTAGCCTTTTATGGCCCGTAGCAGGTCGCCAATTCTCTTGGGGTCGGTGATGGTGGCGTGATGCTTTTCTTTGACAGGGGAGAGGGCACCACGCAGGTCCGCTGCCAGGTCTCGGTCGGCTCGCCCGGTGGCGATGGCGTAGCGGAAAACCTGGCTGCAGTTTTGTAGCGCACGGTGTGCGGTTTCCACTGCTCCCCGACTCTCGACTCTACGAAGTGTTGTCAGTAGTTCAATGGCTGTGACTTCTGCGATTGGTCTGTTGCCGAGCCATGGAAAAATATCCCGCTCAAGTCGACGGATGATCTTGTCTGCATGGCTTTCGGCCCAAGTAGGGGAGTACTTAGCAAACCACTCGCGTGCCACAGCCTCGAAACTGTTCTCAGCCGAAATCTTTGCTGCATGCTTTGCCTGTTGCTTGGCTACCCCAGGGTCAACACCGTTAGCGAGTAGCTTGCGGGCTTGGTCACGCCGCTGTCTGGCTTCGGCAAGTGTGGCCTCGGGGTACACACCGAGCGCGAGCAACTTCTCCTTGCCAGCGAAACGGTACTTTAGCCGCCAGTATTTGCTGCCGTTCGGGTTGATGAGTAGGAACAGGCCTTTCTCGTCAGCTAGCTTGATGGGCTTGTCTGCGGGCTTAGCATTGCGTACTGCAACGTCGGTGAGTGCCATGTGGGGGTACCTCCAGGCAGTGGGGGCTGAGTTACCCCCACTTGTACCCCCTGAATGGTCTGGATGTAGGGGGTACTTACTGGACAGTATAGGACAAGCTAGAAAGCAAAAACCCCATGAAATCATGGGGTTCTGGCTCTTCCTGGACGGCTCAGGAAATCAAATTGGTGGAGGCGGCGGGAATCGAACCCGCGTCCGGAAATCCTCTACAGTGAGTTCTACATACTTAGCCGTGTCATTTGGATTTAACTCCGGGTCACGCCGACGGGCAGGCTGGACTGGAGCGAGTCACCTATTGTTTCGCGCTGGATCAAGTGACCCGGTACAGCGCTAGCTGATGTAGAGTGACACTGCAGCGGTTTGACCCACCCGACCCATCAGCGAATCGTTGCAGTGTCTAGCGCGATTAAGCGGCTAGAGCGTAAGTTTCGTCGTTTGCGACTAAATAAATTCAGTGTTTTACGGGGTGACTGAAATCCCGGTATGCCCTCATCTGCTTCGCAACCCCCGTCGAAACCAGGTCGCCCCCAGATAAAGTGTTGTGATTGTACAGACAAAGGGGGGTGTCTGCTAGTTCCGCGGTCGATTAAAGATAATTCAACAATTGGAGCGGGTGGTCGATGGCGAGGTCGGCACCCCAGGCGTGCGGGGTGTCGAGATCCGAGATGTAACCCCAATTGGCCAGCACCGTTTTCATGCCTACGGCGTGGCCGGCCTGGATGTCGCGCTCGGCGTCACCGACGTAGATGCAGCAACTTGGGTCGGCGCCGATCAGTTCGGCCGCATGCAGCATCGGCTTGGGGTCGGGCTTGGCGACGCCGACGGTGTCGCCACTGACGACCACCGCCGGGGGCGTGGCGAAAGGGAGGGCGGGCACCAGGCGGTCGGTGAAGCGCATCGGCTTGTTGGTGACGATGCCCCAGCGCAGATCGCGTGCGGCAAGCTGCAGGATCAACTCGTTGATGCCGTCGAACAGGCAGGTCTGGTCGGCGAAACTGGCCTCGTAATGATCGAGGAAGCGGGTGCGCAGCGCATTGAAATCGGGATGGCCCAGGTCGATGCCGAATCCCAGGCGGATCAGGCCGCGGGCGCCGTGCGAGGCGATGGGGCGGATGGCGTCAAAGGGC
This sequence comes from Pseudogulbenkiania sp. FW507-F1, assembly GCF_058781125.1. Lineage (NCBI taxonomy): Bacteria > Pseudomonadati > Pseudomonadota > Betaproteobacteria > Neisseriales > Chromobacteriaceae > Pseudogulbenkiania > Pseudogulbenkiania sp. FW507-F1. Next base: position 14,587 of record NZ_JBYSWM010000022.1, read on the forward strand.
TGCGCTGGCAGGCCTTCTTCCGCCAGCAGCCGGTTCAGCGCGGCGCCGAGGTCGCGTGCGGTATCGGCCAGGGTTCCGTCAAGGTCGAACAGTACGGCTTTGATCATGGTGTGTGATGCGGGTCAGGCTTCGGCCAACCTTTTGCACGGGCGCAAGGTTGGCCGCAGGGGTTACAGGGCGGTCTTGCCCAGGAATAGCTTGTACGCCGGGTTGTCGGTCTCTTCGACGTAAGGGTAGCCCAAGCTGTCGAGGAAGGTCTGGAAAGCCTCGTTGTCGTAGCCGGGCACCTGGATGCCAACCAGCACCCGGCCGTAGTCGGCGCCGTGGTTGCGGTAGTGGAACAGGCTGATGTTCCAGTCGGTACGCATGGCGTCGAGGAAGCGCATCAGTGCGCCCGGACGTTCCGGGAACTCAAAGCGCAGGATGCGTTCGTCGCGCAGTGCCGGGGCGTGGCCGCCGACCAGGTGGCGAATGTGCAGCTTGGCCAGCTCGTTGTCGGTCAGGTCGAGGCCGTCCAGCTCGTTGCTCTTGAGGTCGTCGATGATGCGGGTGACGTCGTCCTTGCTGCTGATCTGCACCCCGACGAAGACGTGGGCGGTCTTGTCGTCGGCGTAGCGGTAGTTGAATTCGGTGATGTTGCGGTTGCCGACCACGCTGCAGAACTTCTTGAAGCTGCCCGGTTTTTCCGGAATGGTGACCGCGATCACCGCCTCACGCCGCTCGCCCAGCTCGGAGCGCTCCGACACGTGGCGCAGGCGGTCGAAGTTCATGTTGGCGCCACAGTTGATGGCGACGAAGGTCTTGCCCTGACAGCCTTCCCGTTCGACATAGGCCTTGACCGCAGCCACCGCCAGTGCGCCGGCAGGCTCGGTGATCGAGCGGGTGTCTTCAAAGATGTCCTTGATAGCGGCGCAGATGGCGTCGGTATCGACCAGGATGATCTCATCAAGCAACTCCCGGCAGATACGGAAGGTCTCTTCGCCCACCAGTTTCACCGCCACGCCATCGGCGAACAAGCCCACGTCTTTCAGCTCGACACGCTCGCCCTTGTCGATGGACTGCTTCATGGCGTCGGAATCGACCGGCTGCACGCCGATGATCTTGATTTCCGGCTTCAGGCGCTTGATGTAGGAAGCCACCCCCGCCGCCAAGCCGCCGCCGCCGATGGCGACGAACACGGCGTCGATCGGTCCAGGATGCTGGCGCAGGATTTCCATGCCGATGGTGCCCTGGCCGGCGATGACGTCAGGGTCGTCAAACGGCGGGATGTAGGTCTTGCCGGTTTCCGCCACCAGTTTCATGGCGTGCAGGTAGGCATCGCTGAACGACTCGCCGGACAGCACGACCTTGCCGCCGCGACGGGTGACGCCGTCGATCTTGACCTGAGGGGTGGTCACCGGCATCACGATGATGGCTTCGCAGCCGATTTTCTGGGCAGACAGCGCCACGCCCTGGGCATGGTTGCCGGCGGAGGCGGTAATCACGCCTTTTTCCAGCTGCTCGGCGGTGAGCTTGGCCATCTTGTTGTAGGCGCCGCGCAGCTTGAAGGAAAAGACCGGCTGCAGGTCTTCGCGCTTCAGCAAAATGGTGTTGTTGAAACGGCGGGACAAGTTGGGGGCCGGTTCCAGCGGCGTCTCGATTGCCACGTCATAAACGCGCGAGGTCAGAATACGTTCCAGATAATCTTGAGGGTGGTGCATGGTGATGCCGATTGTCCTGATGTTTTCTTTGTGAACTGTCAGAGTATCAGGAACTCCAAGCTCTCGGGAAGCCGGCAGCTCCTGCATCGGTCGCCACGATGGATCGCCAGGGTAATTTTTGGTTGAAGAGGGCGGATTCGGGTGTGTTTTTGGCCGCATCGGTCCGAAGCAGGGGTATAATTGCTGGCCATATCGTTCACACCCATCATCGTGAAGTGCCGTTCCACGCTAATGAAAAAACTGACTAGCCTGCTTGTGGCAGCCGCTGTTGCTCTGCCGTCCGTTTCCTTCGCCAATGCCCCGTTCGTTCCTCCCGTTCCGGAAATCGCCGGCAAGGCTTATTACCTGGTCGATTTTTATAGTGGCCAGGTCGTGGCCTCGAGCGATCCGGATAAGCGGATCGCCCCGGCTTCGCTGACCAAACTGATGACCGGTTACCTGACCTACAAGGCCATCAAGGAAAAGCGCCTGACCCTCGATCAGAAACTGACCGTGTCCCATAAGGGCTGGACCACGGGCGGTTCGCGCATGTTCCTCGACCCCAAGATTCCGGTCAGTGTCGACGACCTGATCAAGGGCATGGACGTGCAGTCGGGTAACGACGCCTGCGTGACCCTGGCAGAAGCCATCGCCGGCAGTGAAGAGGCGTTCGGCCAGATGATGACGGCCGAAGCGCGCCGGCTGGGGATGAACAACACCCAGTTCCGCAACGCCACCGGTCTGCCGAACCCGGAACACTACACCACGGTACACGATCTCGGCATCCTGGCCAGCGCGATCATTCGCGAGTACCCCGAGTTCTACAAGACCTACTCGCTCAAGTCGTTCACCTATAACGGCATCTCCCAGCCCAATCGCAACCTGCTGCTGTACCGCGACCCCAACGTCGACGGCATGAAAACCGGCTTCACCGACGACGCCGGCTACAACATGGTGGCATCCAGCCGCCGCGATGGCCGTCGGGTGATTTCCGTGGTGGTGGGTACCGCCAGTCCGGAAGCCCGCGCGGTGGAAAGTTCCAAGCTGCTGAACTATGGCTTGCAATTCTTCGATACGCCCAAACTCTATGCGGCGAGCAAGCCGGTTTCGGAAATTCCGGTGTACAAGGGCGATGCCAGGAAACTGCCGATCGGTTTCGCCAGCGATGTCTACACCACGGTGCTGAAGGGGCAGTCTGCCCAGCTCAAAGCCGACCTGACCACCAGTCAGCCGGTCATCGCGCCGATCAAGGCGGGCCAGGTCGTGGGCAAGCTGGTCGTCAGCCTGGATGGCAAGAAGGTGTTGGAACGCCCCGTGGTGGCGCTGAAGGCGATCGAACAGGGTAATTTCTTCAGCCGCTTGTGGGACAGCATCAAGCTGATGCTGGGCTGGTAAGCGCATGCGGTTGGCCGGCTGCCCACGAGGGCTTCGGCCAACCTTTGTCTGTTTTCAGGATGTGGTGTCATGAGTAACGATCTCAAGGATTTGCTGGATTTCCCCTGCCGCTTCCCCATCAAGGTGATGGGCGAGCACCATCCGGAATTCCACACCATCATTTACGAGGTGGTGCGGGTGCACGCGCCGGATCTCGAGATGGTGGACATCGTGGCGCGTGACAGTTCCAGCGGCAAGTACATCTCGCTGACGGTCAACGTCATGGCCGTGTCGCGCGAGCAGCTGGACAGCATTTACATGGCGCTGACCGCCCACGCCATGGTCAAGGTGGCGCTGTAACCATGGGTCGTATCGTCAAGCATCTCGGGCTGGTCGACTACTCGCCCACCTGGCGGGCCATGCAGGCCTTTACCGATAATCGTACCGCCGATACGCCGGACGAGCTGTGGTGCCTGGAGCATCCGCCGGTGTACACGCTGGGTCTGGCCGGCAAGCCAGAGCACCTGATCATGCCGAGCCAGATCGAGGTCGTGAAGTGCGACCGTGGCGGCCAGGTGACCTACCACGGCCCCGGTCAGCTGGTGGTGTACTTGCTGATCGACTTCAAGCGCATGGGCATCGGCGTGCGCGAACTGGTGCGGCGCATCGAACAATCGGTCATCGATCTCTTGGCCGAACTGGGTATCGAAGCCAACGGCGACGTCAATGCGCCGGGGGTATACGTGCGGGGCGAGAAGATCGCCTCGCTGGGACTGCGCATCAAGAACGGCGCGGTGTATCACGGTCTGAGCCTGAACGTGGACATGGACTTGACACCGTTCAGCTGGATCAACCCTTGCGGCTACGCCGGCCTCAAGGTCACGCAGATCAAAGACCAAGGCGCTTCGCTGACGGTAGCTGAAACGGCTGAACGCCTGCTGCCGCACCTGGAGCGACACCTGACGGTGAAGAAGGAGACCGCATGAAACTGGACAACCAGACTGGCGTGAAGCACAAGGGCGCCGAAAAGACCGCACGCATTCCGATCAAGATCGTGCCGCTCGACGAAAAACTGAAGAAGCCCGAGTGGATTCGCGCCAAGCTGCCCAACGGCCAGCGTTTCAACGAGATCAAGCAGATCCTGCGTGAGCAGAAGCTGCATACCGTCTGTGAAGAAGCCACTTGCCCGAACATCGGCGAGTGTTTCAGCAACGGCACCGCTACCTTCATGATCATGGGCGACATCTGCACCCGGCGCTGCCCGTTCTGCGACGTCGGCCATGGTCGTCCCAACCCGCTCGATCCGAACGAGCCCAAGCACCTGGCCGAAACCGTGGCCGCGCTCCGGCTCAAGTACGTGGTGATCACCTCGGTCGACCGCGACGACCTGCGTGACGGCGGCGCCCAGCACTTTGCCGACTGCATCAGCGAAATCCGCAAGTTGTCGCCGAGCACCCAGATCGAAGTGCTGGTGCCGGACTTCCGCGGTCGTCTCGACATTGCGCTGGACATCCTGACGCAAACGCCTCCGGACGTGATGAACCACAACCTGGAGACCGCGCCGCGTCTCTACAAGCAGGCCCGTCCGGGTGCCGATTACCAGCACTCGCTCACCCTGCTCAAGGAATTCAAGGCGCGCAACCCGAATGTATCGACCAAGTCCGGCATCATGGTCGGCCTTGGTGAGACCGACGAGGAAGTGTACGAAGTGATGGCCGACATGCGCGCCCACGACATCGACATGATCACCATCGGCCAGTATCTGCAGCCGACCGACGGCCACCTGCCGGTGCTGCGCTACGTCCATCCGACGGTGTTCAAGCAATTCGAGGACAAGGCTTACGAGGCCGGCTTCAAGCATGCGGCGGTTGGCGCCATGGTGCGTTCCAGCTACCACGCCGACCAGCAGGCGCATGGCGCCGGGGTGTAATAGCGTGAAGCAGCGGGTGATGGTGTGGGATTTGCCGCTTCGCCTGTTTCACTGGGGTATGGCCGGGCTGTTTGGCGCCATGTGGTTTACCGGCAAACAGGGCGGCGACTGGCTGCATTACCATCAGTTGGCGGGTTTTACGCTGGCCACGCTCTTGCTGTTTCGCTTGGTATGGGGCGTGTTCGGCAGCGAGACGGCGCGCTTTGGCCGTTTCGTGGCCGGGCCGCGCACGGTGGTACGCTACCTGCGCGGCGAATTGAGCGAGGCGGAGCAGCCGGGGCATAACCCGCTGGGGGGCTGGATGGTGCTGGCCCTGCTTTGCACCTTGTCGCTGCAGGTGCTCTCCGGGCTGTTTGCCGCCGACGTCGACAGCTATCTGTACGATGGCCCGCTGGCGGCCCGTGTCGCCGGCGAAGTGGCCGAGCGCATCACGGCCTGGCACAAGGCCTCGTTCGATGCGTTGCTGGTGTTGGTGTCGCTGCACCTGCTGGCCATTCTGGTGTATCGCGTGGTCAAGCGCAAAAACCTGGTGCTGCCGATGATTACCGGTTACAAGGCGATCGATGGGCAGGTCCGCTCGCTGCATTTTGCTCCGGCGGGCTTGGCGCTGCTCGCGCTGGGCGGTTCGGCGGGAGTGTTCTACGCGCTATTGCATTAGCCTCCGGATACACAGTCATAAAAAAAGCTGGCCTATGCCAGCTTTTTTTATGACTGTCGTGCGGCTCACTTTTCCGGGCCGCGGAAGCTGTCGTGACAGGATTTGCAGCTTTGTGCCACCACGCCATAACTGCGCTTGATGTTGGCGATGTCGCCCGTTTTGGCCGCGGCATCGAGGTCGTTCACCGCCGTCAGGAACTTCTGCTGTGCGGCCTTGAATTTTTCCGGCTGGCTCCAGATTTCGGGCTTGGCTCGGCTTTTCGCGTCGATGCTGTTCGGCGTGAACAAGGTGAAGGGGGTCGCAGCGATCTGCTTCAGTGTATCCGCCTGCTTGATGAATTCATCCTTGCGGTACGGTGCGCGATCGCGTGCCACCAGCCCCATCGGCTCGAACGTTCGCAGGATTTTCTTGAAGGACTGCTGGCGCTCTTCCCCGGACGAGGCCAAGACCGGGAGCGACAGAACTAACAGGGCGAGGGCGGGGGCAAGGTTTTTCGGGAGTGTCATTGGCGTCGAACTCGGGTTGAACAAGCCGGTAAGAGTGAGCGCTTCAGCTTAAGTTAAGCTGAAGCGCTCGGGTAAAACGCGAGGGAGCGGTGACGGACGGTTGGTCTCAACTCAGCTCGCCGGCCTGCTTCGAGCGACGTGCCGTGTAATGACTGGCTTTACCAGCCTGGCTAGGGGTGTCGAGTTGCAGGGTTTGCTCGGCGAGCATGTCCAGATGAGCGGCCAGTTTGGCCTGTTCGTCGCGCGTCAGATTGTTTTTGCCCGGCGCTGATTGCGCGGTCCGCTGCGCCGCTTGCTGGCACTGCGCGAAGGCGTCGGAACGAGGGGTGATCAGGCCTGCGGCAAGCGCGCTGGTTACCAAGAGGCAGCCAGCCAGACACGATAGCATCCGCTTCATATGTTCTTCTCCGGTCGTTGATTGGCGTGAAGCCAGTCTAACACCATGAGAAATCCATTATACATGCCAAGAGTGTTAATAGTTGTGAAGGGAAGTGTTATATAATAACATAATGACTTCACTCCAGAATCGTTGACCTTTCCCGTGATGAACAAGCAAAGCTATTTGGCCGCTGCCGAGCAGCATTGCCTGCACCGAGGCTGCAAGCTCACTGCCTTGCGCCGGCATATCCTCGAGCTGGTGCTCGAATATGATGGCGTGGTCAAGGCTTACCAGGTGTTGGCCGATCTGCAGCGCGAGCGCGGTGTGGCCGCGCCGCCAACCGTCTACCGGGCACTCGACTTTCTGGTCGAGCAGGGGTTGTTGCATAAGGTGGATGCCTTGAACGGCTTCGTCGTATGCAGTCATTTCGAATGCAATCACCATGGTTTGATCCTGGTGTGCGAGCAGTGCGGGCGGGTCGAGGAAATCGATGCCAGCCAGTTTTTGGGGGCGCTGAAGGAAGTGACCGAGGCGGTGGGTTTTGAAAGTCGTGAGCAGAACTTGCTGCTCACCGGGTTATGCAAGGCATGTCACGCATGAAGAAAACGATTGTCAATCTGTTCACCGGGTTTCTCGGGGTGGGCAAAACCACGGCTTTGCGCCATCTGATCGCCAACCGGCCGGCACATGAGCGCTGGGCTGTTATCGTCAATGAATTTGGCGAGGTCGGTATCGACGGCGCGGCTCTGAGCAGCGACGAACTGCCGGTGGCTGAAATCGCCGGTGGCTGCATGTGCTGCGTGGCCGGCCCGCAAATGACGGTCACCGTGGCCAACCTGCTGCGCCGCGAGCGGCCTGACCGGCTTCTGATCGAAGCCAGCGGGCTGGCCCATGCTGCGGGCGTGATCGACGAATTGCGCGAACCGCCGCTGGGCGATGCACTGACGCTGGGGGCGGTACTGACCGTGGTCGACCCACGCCAGTTCACCAATCCCGATTACTTCCGCCAGCCGCTTTATCGCGACCAGGTCTCACTGGCCGACGTGTTGGTCGCCAACAAGGTCGACCTGGCCGACGTCGACATGCTGGACGCCTTCCGGCGCCAGGCGGCCAGTCTGTTTCCGCCAAAATCGCTGGTGTCTGAGGTGCGGCAGGGGGCGCTGGATCCGGCCTGGCTCGACCTCGCGGTGGTGCCCAAATCGCGTTATCGCCCGGCAGTGCCGCCTCAGGCCGCCATGGACTGGCGCTCGCAGGGCTGGCTCTTCTCCCCGGATACGGACTTCAACGGCGAGGCGCTGACGGATTTCTTCGACACCCTGCCGCAACGTGTGCCGGGGCTGGTGCGTGCCAAGGGGGTATTCCGGGTGCTGGGTTCGTGGGTCTGGCTCAACTGGGCGGAAGGGCAGTGGGGGGCGAGCCAGGTTGCCTGGCGTCGTGACAGCCGCTTCGAATTGATCGCGCCCGAGTTGGATGCGGAAGAGATCGAGGCCGCCTTGCGCGCCTGTATCGAACAACAGTGAATGGCATCATCATGAATAATGATCATCATCATCACCATCATCAGGAACCCACTCCGCAGCTTGGCGTCAGCCTGATGGGAATGTCGGTGGCCGAGCGGCTGGGCGGCGTGCTGGTCCTGCTGGCCCTGTTGTGGAGCATCGTCGGCTGGGCAATGGGGGGCGGGGAATGAGTGTTCGCGTCGAGAACCTGACGGTCTCCTACCTGCGTCACCCGGCGGTGCATCACGTCAGCGGATCGTTTGCCGAAGCCGAGGCGACCGCCATCTTCGGGCCCAACGGCGCCGGCAAGAGCACGCTGCTCAAGACCATGATCGGCGCACTGAAGCCGGACTCCGGTCATGTCAACCTGGGGCCATTTCAGCGCAAGGACATTGCCTATCTGCCGCAACAGTCGGAGATAGACCGTACCCTGCCGGTTTCGGTCCACGACCTGGTGGCCACGGGGCTGTGGCACCAGACCGGGGTGTTCGGCAAGGTTGGCCGAAAGCAGCGGGGAAAGATCCAGGAGGCGCTGCAGGCAGTGGGGCTGGTCGACTTCGCCGAGCGTCCGATCTCGGCCCTGTCGACCGGGCAGTTCCAGCGCGTCTTGTTTGCCCGCATCCTGCTGCAGGATGCGCCGCTGATCCTGCTGGACGAGCCGTTCAACGCCGTCGATGCCAAGACCACTTACGATCTGCTCGAGCTGGTGCGCCGCTGGCGCGATGAAGGACGCACGGTGATCGCGGTGCTGCACGATTATGAACAGGTACGGGCCTACTTCCCGTACACGTTGCTGCTGGCGCGCGAAGTCGTGGCCTGGGGCAAGACTGAACTGGTGTTGACCGACCTCAACCTGCGCCGGGCGGCGGAAACGGCAGCGCACTGGCACGAACGTGCTCCGGTTTGCCGTGTGGACGAGGAGGCGGTGTAATGACGCACTTGTACGACCTGCTCATCTCGCCCTTCGTCGAGTTCGCCTTCATGCGCCGTGCCTTGGCGGGCTGCCTGGCGCTGGCGCTGGGTAGCGGCCCCGTCGGCCTGTTCCTGGTGATGCGACGCATGAGCCTGATGGGCGATGCGATGAGCCACGCCGTACTGCCCGGGGCGGCGGTCGGTTTCATGGTGGCCGGATTGAGCTTGCCGGCAATGAGCCTGGGAGGCTTTGTCGCCGGGGTGCTGGTGGCGTTGCTGGCTGGCCTCGCCACCCGTTTCACCACCGTCAAGGAAGACGCCAGCTTCGCTGCCTTCTACCTGCTGTCGCTGGCCGTAGGGGTATTGCTGGTGTCGCGCAATGGCAGCAACGTCGACCTGATCCACATCCTGTTCGGTTCGGTGCTGGCGGTGGACGATGCCGCCTTGCTGCTGGTGTCCGGCGTAGCGTCGTTCAGCCTAGTGGTGCTGGCGATCATCTATCGCCCGCTGGTACTGGAGAGCCTCGACCCCGTGTTCCTGCGTGCGGTCGGCGGCAAAGGCGGTATCTGGCATCTGGCATTCCTGATGCTGGTCGTGCTGAATCTGGTGGCCGGCTTCCAGGCGCTGGGCACGCTGATGGCGGTGGGTTTGATGATGCTGCCTGCCATCACGGCCCGGCTGTGGGTGCCGAGCATCGGCCGCATGCTGGCCTTCTCGGTCGGGTTGGCGTTTGTCTGCGGCATCGGCGGGCTGCTGCTGTCCTATCATTTTGAACTTCCATCCGGGCCGGCGATCATCCTGCTGGCCGGGCTGTTCTATCTGCTGTCCCTGTTCGTGGCGCCGCTGGGTGGGGCCTTGCCCCGTTATATCCGTGCCCGCCATTTCGAGTCGTAAGGTAAAGAAATGAAGAAAACTTTGTTGGGTGTTGCCCTCTTGAGCCTGCCTTTGTGGGCGTGGGCCAAGCTGCCGGTTATAGCCAGTTTCAGTATCGTGGCGGACATGACCCGTGAAATCGGCGGCGACCGCGTCGAAGTGGTGTCGCTGGTCGGTCCTAACCAAGATGCCCACGTGTTTCAGCCGGCGCCGGCGGACGTGAAACGCCTGGCCGCGGCCAAGGTGTTCGTCGTCAACGGCCTGGGCTTCGAGGGGTGGATGGGGCGTCTTACCCGTTCCGCCGGGTTCAAGGGAACGCTGATCGAAGCCAGCAAGGGTATCCAGCCGTTGATGGTGGAGGAGCATGGGGTGGAAGAGCACGGCCACCAGCATGGTGGTGTCGACCCGCACGCCTGGCAAGACCCCGAGCGGGTGCAGACTTACATCAAGAACATTGCGGAAGGGTTGAGCAAGGCGGATCCAGAGGGACAAGCCGTCTACCGGCAGCGCGCGGCCGACTACGGACGCAGGGTGAGCGAGGTGGATCAATGGGCGGCCAAGGCCTTTGCCGCCGTGCCGGCCGTGCAGCGCAAGGTACTGACCTCGCACGACGCTTTTGCTTACCTGGGTAAGCGCTATGGCATCCAGCTGCTGTCGCCGCAGGGGGTGAGCACCGATACCGAGGCGTCAGCCAAGGCCGTGGCGATGCTGGTACGACAGGTAAAAAAGGAAAAGGTCAAGGCCATCTTCTTTGAGAACATGAGCGACAAGCGCCTGCTCGAGCAACTGGCAAGGGAGGCCAATGTGAAGGCTGGCGCGGCACTGTACGCCGATGCCCTGTCGGCGCCCAACGGACCGGCCAATAGCTACCTGGCGCTGTTCCGTTACAACGTGGATACCATTCTCAAATCGTTCCGTTGATCAAAAGTGGGGGTGTTGCGGCAGCAGATGGCTGAGTAATTGATACACACCCATTCCCACCACGGCCAGTCCGGCAATCAGCCGCACTGGCCGTTTTTGCAGCCAGCGTTTCAAGGTGTTGGCGAACAAACCCATGGCGAGCAGATTGGGCAGCGTTCCCAGAGCAAACGCCAGCATGACCAGCGCGCCACGAGCGGCCGACCCCGAGGCCAGGGCGGTGAGGCTGGCACTATAGACCAATCCGCACGGCAACCATCCCCACAGCGCGCCTGCCAGCAGCGCCTGACCTGGATGGCGTATCGGCAGCAGGGGAGCCAACAGCGGCTGCAAGCGCCGCCACACGGGCTTCCCGATTGTTTCGATGCGGGTGATGGCGGGCGATAACCCTGCCAGGTATAACCCCATGCCGATGATCATCACGTTGGCCAGCAGGTAGAGGCCAATTTGCAGCGGGCGTACTTGCAGCAAGGAGAGCCCTGCCTGCGCCAGACCGCCGAGTAAGGCGCCAATCAGTACGTAGCTGGCCATGCGCCCGATATTGTAGGAGAGCAGGATGAAACCGCGTCGTTGCTCGGGCAGATTCAGGGACAGCGCCGTGACTATGCCGCCACACATGCCGATACAGTGCCCACCGCCGAGGAGCCCGGCCAGGAACAAAACAAGAAAACTGGTTTCAATCATCGACGGCACCGTCACGGAAAGCCTGATTTTACCAAAGAGGCAGTGGCTCTACCTGCATGTCGCTTTTCTTGCCTTTGGAATAATTGAAAAGGCACCGATTTTATTTTGGCATTCACCAAGCAAAGAGCTAAAAATCAATAAGTAAGAAACAGTTGTTGTACTGGTAAATATCTGTGTCAACAATGGCTGGGCGCACCCTGCGCTGCCCTGAGAGGCTGCTGTGAGGTGCCTGCCGCCATGAACGTTCACAACCATAACAAACGAGAGCGTAGTGAGGAGCATCATGGCGAACAGTGTGACTGTCGAGAAACTCGGGCAATCGGCCATTCTGACCATCAACAACCCTCCGGCCAACCTGTGGACGTTGGCGAGTCTGCGTGAATTGGGGGCGGTGATGGAGGAAATCGAACAAGACGATTTGATCCGTTCCGTGGTGCTAACTGGAGAAGGCGATGCCTTCTTCTCGGCCGGTGCCGACCTTAATCAGTTTGCCGGCGGAGACCGGCAGTTGGCTGCCGAGGTCATCGATGCCTTTGCGCTGGCATTCGGTGCGATCCGCGGTTTCCATGGAGTAACTGTGGCCGCGATCAATGGCTATGCCTTGGGGGGAGGGCTGGAGTGCGCCTTGGCTTGCGATTACATGGTGGCAGAAGTCGGCGCGCAGCTTGGTCTCCCGGAGACCAAGGTAGGGCTGCTGCCTTGCGCTGGTGGCACCAAGGCGTTGACTGACAAGGTCGGTGTGTCCTGGGCGAAGCGGATCATTCTTGGCGGTGAGATTCTCACGGCGGCCAAGGCCTTGTCCATTGGCCTGGTGGAAGAGGTGGTTGACCCCGGCCTGTCCAAGATTGTTGCCGTCAGTCTGGCGAATAAAGTCGCGCGCCAGGCTCCGCGAGCCATCCAGGAGGTACGCAAGCTGATCGTGGGCAGTGCATACCATGACATGGAGGAACATCTGGCTTTGGAGAAGCAAGCCATGCTGCGGCTGGTCGGGGGGGAAGAGCAGCTGGAGGGGGTGGCCGCCTTCATGGGCAAGCGAACCCCGAAGTGGTGCGACGACGAGTGAGTGCGGGTGTGGCAATGAAAAAAAAACGGGGCGGTTATCCGCCCCGTTTTTTGATGACTAGCATCCCGATTACTGGATACTGGCCTTGGCCTTCAGATCACTGATGAACTTCTCGATGCGGCCGGACATGATGCGCTGTTCCAGCTGCGGGCGGATCTGTTCCACCGGCGGGGCCGCTTCGGTGCGCACGTCGTCAAGCTTGATCACGTGCCAGCCAAATTCGGTCTTGACCGGTTCCGAGGTGACCTGGCCCTTGGCCAGCTTGGTCATGGCTTCGGAGAACGGGGCAACAAAGTTGCTGGCTTCGCTCCAGCCGAGATCACCGCCGTTGTTCTTGCTGCCCGGATCGATCGACTTTTCCTTGGCCAGCTGGTCAAACGCCTTGCCCTTCCGCAACGCATCGATCACGGCCTTGGCTTCCGCTTCGGTCGGAACCAGGATGTGGCGAGCATGATAGCTCTTCTTCTCCGGGAACTGCGACTTGATCTTGTCGTATTCGGCGCGCAGCTGTGCATCGCTCACCGGGTTGCTGCGCTGGAAGTCCTTGATCAGACGGCTGGCCAGTGCCATGGTCTGCATGTTCTCCAGCTCGGCGCGGTATTCGGGCGACTTGTCGAGACCTTTCTTCACCGCTGCCTGACGCAGGATTTCGGCGGTAATCAGTTGGTCACGCGCCGCAGCCTGCAGGTCCGGCGACGACTGCTGGCCTTGGGCTTCCATCATGCGGACGACGGCGTCGATACGGGACTGGGAAATGGCGGTCCCGTTGACGACCGGAGGCGCCGCCAAGACGGCGGTCGACAGCACGGCGGCGGTCAGGGTGCTAAGCAGCAGAGTTTTGCGCATGTTGGATAGTATCCTTTGTCGTTCTTGATTTACTGGATTTTGGCCTTGGAGCGAAGTTCACCGACGGCCTTGGCTACGTCTTCTTGCTGAATCTGGCGAGCGATCTGGGCTTTCACTTCGTTCAGCGGCGGCAACTTGGCGTCGCGGATGTCTTCAATCTTGAATACGTGCCAGCCCAGCCCGGATTTGAACGGCTGGCTGCTGCTCTGGCCCTTGCCCAGACCTTTCAGCGCTTCAGCCAGCTTGGGTTCCATCTGGCTCAGGTTGCCCCAGCCCATGTCGCCGCCAGATTGTTTGGCGGCCGGGTCTTTGGAAAGCGTCTTGGCCAGGTCTTCGAATTTCTTGCCCTTCTTCAGGTCGGCGATCACCTTGGTGGCTTCCGCCTCGCTGGCCACCATGATCTGGCGGGCGTGCACTTCCTTGCTGCCGGCCTGCTGGGAGGCGAGCTGGTCATAGCGGGCCTTAATCTTGGCGTCGGTAACCGGGCTCTGTTTCACGATCTCGGCAAACAGCGCATCGCGCAGCATCTCTTCACGAACGTTCTGCAGGCGCTCGACGAAATCCGGCTGTTTTTCCAGGCCACGGCGCGTGGCTTCCTGCAGGATCAGCTGCTTGTTGATCAGGTTTTCCTTGATCTGCTCGCGCAGTGCCGGGCTATCCTGGACTTTGCCATTGCTATTCTTGCTCAGCATGGTGACGGCTTCGTCGACGTCTTTTTTGTCGATGGCGACACCGTTGACGGTGGCAACGGCTTGCGCAGCAGCGAGGCCGGGGATGCCGATGGCGGCAACGAACAGCAGAGCGGCGAGACGGGAATGTCGCATGAGGGAATCCTTATTGGTGATATCAGATTTCGTTCGGGGCGAAAGCCTTGATGGCCAGGGCATGGATGCCGGTTTTCATGAGATCGCCCAGCGCCTCGTATACCATTTGGTGGCGCTTGACACGACTCAGACCCGCGAAGCAGGGGCTGACAATGGTCAGGTTATAGTGTCCACCACCCGATCGGGCGCCGGCGTGGCCGGCATGGGCGGCGCTATCGTCCTCGATGTCGAGGTGTTCGGGTTGCAGGCTGGACGACAGGCGTTCTTGCATCCGTTGCAGGATGTCGCTCATGCCGGGAAAACCTTGCGGAACGGTTTGATCTCGACCTGCGCGTAAACGCCGGCAGCGACGTAGGGGTCGGCATCGGCCCAGTCGCGCGCCTCGTCGAGTGAAGCGAATTCGGCCACGATCAGGCTGCCGCTGAATCCGGCTGGACCCGGATCAGGCGAGTCGATGGCCGGAAACGGCCCGGCGACGAGCAAGCGGCCCTGCTCTTGCAAAGCCTGCAAGCGCGCCAGGTGCGCCGGGCGGGCGGCCAGACGGTTTTCCAGAGAGCCTGGCTGGTCCTGGCCGATAATGGCGTACAGCATTACTTTTTTTCCTCTAGATACTTGGAGAGAAACAGGCTTTGGGCGATGACGAAGGCGAACATCAGGCCCAATCCACCAAACAGCTTGAAATTGACCCAGATGTCTTCACTGAAGCGGTAGGCAACGAACAGGTTAAGCGCACCCATCAGGGCAAAGAACGCCACCCATGCGTAATTGAGCTTGCGCCATACGGCTGCGGGGAGTTCCATTTGCTGTCCAACCAAGGCTCTGATGCCGTTCTTGCCGGCAAGTTCCCCGATCAGCAGCCCAGCGCCCATGATCCAGTACAGTACGGTCGGCTTCCACATGATGAAATGCTTGTCATGCAGCAGCAAGGTGGCACCGCCCAGCACCACGATCAGCCCGAGGCTGACCCATTGCATGGTTTCGACCTTGCGGTGGCGCAGCCAAGCACTGGCCACTTGCAATGTGGTGGCGGCAATGGCGACAGCGGTGGCGATAAACATGTCTCTGCTGAACCAGTAGGCACCGAAGAACAGCAGGACGGGAAAGAGGTCGGACAGGAATTTCATGCAAACGATTATGGGGGCAGGCCGGCCGCAATACAAGCTGCGGCCGTAGGCTGTCTTAACGTTGAACCTGCTTGACGATGCTCATGGCGCTGGCAACCAGGCCGCCGATGTCGGCGACGTTGCCGGGCAGGATCAGGGTATTGTTCTCTTTGGCGAGCTTGCCGAACGCGTCGACATATTGCTCGGCCACCCTGAGATTCACCGCTTCGATGCCGCCCTCGGTCTTGATCGCCCCAGCCACGCGCTGGATGGCTTCGGCCGTGGCAGTGGCAACCAGGCGCAGGGCTTCCGCTTCGCCGAGGGCCTTGTTGATGGCAGCCTGCTTTGCCCCTTCCGACTGGTTGATGGTGGCCTGCATTTCGCCCTGCGACTGCTGGATGGCTGCTTCACGCGTGCCGGAGGCGATGTTGATCTGTTCCATCTTGCGGCCTTCCGACGAGGCGATCAGGGCGCGCTTTTCCCTCTCGGCCGTGATCTGTGCCTGCATGGCGTGCAGGATGTCCTGCGGAGGCACCAAGTCCTTGATCTCATAGCGCAGCACCTTGACCCCCCAGGAGAAGGCGGCTTCGTCAAGTGCCGCCACGACCGCGCGATTGATCTCGTCACGCTCCTCGAAAGTCTTGTCGAGTTCCATCTTGCCGATAACCGAACGCAGCGTGGTCTGGGCCAGTTGGGTGATGGCCAGTATGTAGTCGCTGGAGCCATAGGAGGCGCGCTGCGGGTCGGTGACCTGGAAGTACAGGATACCGTCGACCTTGAGCTGGGTGTTGTCGCGCGTGATACAAATCTGGCTGGGAACGTCGAGCGGAATCTCCTTGAGGATGTGCTTGTAGGCGACGCGATCAACGAAAGGTACGACGATGCTGAGTCCGGGCTGCAGCGTGCCGTGGTAGCGTCCGAGCCGCTCGATCACGTAGGCATGCTGTTGCGGTACGACTTTGATCGACTTGAGGACGAAGATCACTACGGCCAGAAAGAGGATGAGCGCCAGTTCCATTAGTGTTGTCCTGGTGGTGTTGAGGAAATCTTGAGCCGGCCGCCATCGCTGCCGGTGATGTAACCGGTCTGGCCGCGAGAGAGGGTGGGGTCGAGCAGTTCGGCGTCCCATTCGGTGCCACGGTAATGAACGCGGGCTTGACCATTGCCGCCAATGCTGACGATGCGTACGGGTTGGCCGAAGTCAGGTTCGCGGCGAGGCTGGCGCGGGTTGGCGTGGCGCTGTTTCCAGCGGGTGACGAGCCACAGTCCGATCACGCCGGTCAGGCTGGCAGCGGTCAGCTCGGCGGCGGTTCCAAAGCCGCTTAGTGCCGCCAGCCCACCCCCGGCCAGGGCTAGCGCTACCACCAAAAGGTAGAAGGTGCCGGTGACGAACTCGGCGATTAGGGCAACCACGGCGCAGGCGAACCATAGGGTAGGGGTGATCGGCATCGTTACCTTTCCGGCCATGATGAATGGGTTATTGTCCGTCCCGGCTGGGTTGGTGACAAGCATGAGAGACGTGTTGGCCTGGCCGGGCTCATCGGCAATTGCTTTGCTTCATCTCAGTCTAGGTGGGGCTTCGGGTAAGATGGGGGCTTTGCGTGTGCTAACAAAACTCGGGTAGCAGGGTGTGCTGCCGCGCGCCCGCGAATCGATCCAGGTAGGCACAGTGTGATTTATTCATGGCTTCAGCTTGAGGGAAGGCAGCAATGTTGCAACTGGCGGCACCGGTAACGGCCGAGATCGAGATCAAGAAAAGCCGCTTCATCGCGGTACTCTATCCGGTGACCAGCCGGGCCGAGGCCATGGACCGCTTGGCCGAGGTGCGCCAGCGCTGGAAGGATGCCCGACATTACTGCTCGGTCCTGCTGACGGAAGGGAATTCGGGACTCGACGACGACGGTGAGCCTTCCGGCACGGCGGCCAAGCCGATGTATGTGGTGCTGACGCACAAGGACGTGGGCAACGTGCTGGCGGTAGTGGTGCGCTATTTCGGGGGCATCAAACTGGGAGCCGGCGGCTTGGTGCGGGCCTATGCCCAGGCGGTGAGTACCGCGTTGCAGCAGGCCCAGCTACTGCCGACCGTCAAGCTGGTTCGCTACAGGGTCAGTACCGGCTTTGCCGAGGAGTCGCGATTGCGGCGCTTTTGTTCGGATCATGGGGTGGTCGTACTGGAGGCCGCTTACGGCGATCGGGTGCAGCTGACTCTGGAAGCGCCGGCGGAGCAGGGCGGGCAGTTGCTGGCCCAGCTGACCGATTATCTGTACGGGGCGTTGACGGTTCTTGAAGACCAGGCCAATACGCCAACTGACGGAAAGGCCCGGGGCTAGGTTAGCCGAGGTGTTCGGCCAACCTGTCGATGTCACAGTGACTTGAGGAGGTTCAGGGCGTCGTGCAGGGTGTCGCACGTGGCGAGGGCCTTGGCGTTGTCTTCCGGGCTCGGCTTGATCAGGTCTGGCACCAGGATGACACGCATGCCTGCGGTGTGTCCCGCCAGGAGCCCGTACGGAGAGTCCTCAAGCACAATGCAGCGCTCAGGCGCGATGTCGAGCCTGGCGGCGGCGGCCAGGTAAACGTCGGGGGCCGGTTTGGTATGCGGGACCTCGTCACCGGCAACGCTGATGTCGAAATAACGCGCCAAACCGGTGCGTTGCAGTTTGAGGTCGCACATCAGCCGTTGTGTCGACGTCGCCACGGCGCGCGGAATGTCCTGTTCGCTCAGCCAATCCAGCACCGCCTCGATACCACTCTTGAGGGGAATGTCATCCTCGGCGAGCTGGCGCCGGTAGTGATGACGGCAGGCTTCGCTCAAGGCTTGGCCGAGGGTGCGGTCGCCGTAGTGCTCGATGACCCTCTCCAGGCTCCGGCTGACCGACAGGCCGACCATGCTGTGAATCAGCTCCTCGGGGATCTGGATGTCGAGCGATTCGCCCGCCAGGCGCCAGCTCGAAGCGCTCACCGATTCGGTATCTATCATCAGGCCGTCCATATCGAACAAGACGGCGTCAAAGCTGCGTATCATGGTTGTTTCCCTGTATCCAGCGGCAAGCTGAACAGAATTTCCTAAAACAGGCAAGGGCGATGGCTTTGGTAGAGTCATCGCGCCGTGATGCAATGGAGACGAGCATGGTGCTTTCGGTGCTGGTTGCCAACCCCAAGGGTGGGAGTGGCAAATCGACCCTGGCGACAAATCTGGCCGGATATTTTGCCAACAGCGGTGACAAGGTCATGCTCGGCGATGTCGATCGGCAGCAGTCTTCCCTTCGCTGGCTGGCACAACGCCCGCCGGCACTGCCGAGCATTCACGGCTGGCAGGTCGAGCCCGGCGAGCCGGCAAAGCCGCCGAAGGGCACCAGCGTCGTGGTGCTGGATAGCCCTGCCGGGCTGCATGGCAAGCGACTCAACACCCTGATCTCCCGAGTCGACCGTATCCTGATCCCGATTCAGCCTTCCCCGTTCGACATGTGGGCGGGTGAGGAATTCTTCCATCGGCTGCTGGAAGAAAAGGCGATCAGGAAAAACAAGGTATTCATGGCGGTGGTCGGCATGCGTGTCGACCCGCGCACCCGCTCGGCGCGCGAGCTGGAGTCCTTTCTGCAGCGCCACGACGTGGCAGTGCTGAGCTGGCTGCGGGATACCCAGTTGTATGTGCAGGCCGCGGCGCAAGGCCTGACCTTGTTCGATCTGCCTGCCAGCAAGGTGGCTAGGGATCGTGCCGCGTGGCAGACCATTGTCGAGTGGTTGCGTCCTCCGGCCAGGGAGGGCTGGTGCGATAAGTAGAATAGAGCGGGGATGCGAGCCCTGCCGTGGTGGCCGGGATACGCGATTTGCCCGCAGAACCCCGCTTTCCACGCTCTTTGCCTCCCCTTGGCCAGATTCAACAACGTCACCTGAACCCGGTTAGCACTAGCGACCACCATGGGTGGTTTCCCGGTCAACCGCCTGCCCCATCCTTCCGCCGATCCCCGCCATGGACCCCCCGACCATCTCGCGCCGGTTTTGATCGGCTTGATGTCGCTCAAGGCAAAGTGAGCGACGATTGCTTTGCTTTGTTCCGGGCAATTATTTATTATAAATAATAATTATAAAATATCGTTATTTCTGAGATCGTTTCGTGAAAATCAACCTGCCGGTTACCGATCAGGAACATCTGGTCGACCCATCCAACCCTATCGTCAGCAAGACCGATGCCAAGGGCAGCATCACCTATGTGAACCGTGCCTTTGTCGATATCAGTGGCTTCAGCGAAGCGGAATTGGTCGGCCGCAATCACAACATCGTGCGCCATCCGGATATGCCGCCCGAGGCCTTTGCCGACCTGTGGGAGACCATCAAGACGGGGCGGCCGTGGCGGGGTTTGGTTAAGAATCGCTGCAAGAATGGAGATTTTTACTGGGTGGAGGCGTATGTCACGCCGATTACCGAGCATGGCAAGATCACCGGTTACATGTCGGTGCGATCGGCGCCTCGGCGCGAGGAAATTGCGGCCGCCACGACGTTGTACCAGGCTGTCCGCAACAAGCAGGCGGTGGTGCCGTCCACCCTCAAGGCCTTGCGACGTTGCATCGACGTGCTGCGCTGGGCCCCTTTGCTGGCGGGGAGCGGGGTCGTGTTGTTGTTGGCCGGCAGTCTAGTGCCACTAGGAGCGGGCGGGGCAGCGCTTGCCACGGCCGGCGCTGTGCTGGCGGTGAGTGGCGGGGCTTGGGGCTGGTGGCGAGTCAACAAGGTGTTGGGTCTGTTGCGGCAGGGATTCGGTGAACTCGCGGAGGGGCGGCTCGGCCGCAACCTCCAGGTCCGTGATGGCGGGCTGCTGGGCGAGGTGATCGGCGGTCTGGAGTCGTTGCGCATCCATTATCGCGCCGTGGTGGCGGATGTGATCGGTGCGGGTTCGCGGACCTCCGGCCAGGCTGACCAGTTGCGCGACGAGATGCATTCGCTGGCGGCGCGCTCGGTACAGCAGGGCGAAGGCCTGATGCAGATCAGTCGCAACATGGAAACCATGAGCGCGGCGATCAAAGATGTGGCGGAACTGGCGGAGCAGAATCTGAACGGGGCCGAATCGACGAAATCGGTTGCCGAAGCCGGCAAGGACACGATGCAGGCGGCGACACGGGCTGCCGAGCGCACGGTGTCGGTGGTTGGAACCTCACGCGCAGCGATCTCCGAAATGGATCACTCGATGCAGCGTATCCGCACCATGACCGACATGATCCACGAGATCGCCGAGCAGACCAACCTGCTGGCACTCAACGCAGCCATCGAGGCGGCGCGCGCCGGCGAGGCGGGACGCGGCTTTTCCGTGGTGGCCGACGAGGTGCGCAAACTTGCGGAACGGACCAGTTCGGCAACCGGCTCGATTACCGAAGTGGTTCAGCAAATCGGTGAGATCACGCGCCAGGCCGTCTCCAGCATGGATGCCACGGTCGAAGAGGTGGAAGAGGTCAGCGGGCATATCCGCCAATCTTCGGCCAACCTCGAGAACCTGATGCAGGTGGCCGAGCAGGCGCGGCGTCAAGCCAACGATCTCGCCATGGGCATGGAGGAAAACTCGCAGTCGGTGCACGAGGTGGCGGCCTCGCTGGAGCAGCTCAACGCCATCGCCGAGCAGAATCTGCATACCACGCGTGCCATCGAACAGAGCTCGAACCATCTGGCCGAAACGGCCGGCGACCTCTCCAAGCTGACAGCCGATTTCCGCAAGTGGAATGACCGCTGAAGACCCGTTCAGAGGGGGACAGCCGTGCGGGTGCCCAGCGTCTGCTTTTTTCTGTTCGGGGTGTGCCGCTGCTGTTGTGGCACGCCCTGCTTAACCCTCAAACGATCATGCCGGGCGGGCCGGCTCTATCGGCTCAGTCCGCTTCGCCGCGCGCCTGGACCCAGATGCGGTTTTCCAGTTGCATGGCGATTTCCTGCCGTTGATTGGTGGTGGTCCAGCGTACGGTGACGATGCCGAAGCCGGGCTGGCTGTTGGAGCGACGGTTTTCCAGCACCTCGACACACACGGTGAGGATGTCCCCGGCGCGGGTGGGGCGTGGCCATCGCATCGAAATGATGTCCATGCCGACCAGCCCGTTCGCCACCGTGCCCAGCTCGGACAGGGCGACCAGGCGCATGCTGAGGCTGCTGGTGTGCCAGCCGCTGGCGGCAAGGCCATCGAACACGCTGTTCTTGGCCGCTTCGTGGTCGGTATGGAAAAACTGCGGGTCGAACTGGTGCGCGAAGGCCAGCAACTCTTCCTCGGTGAGGGTATGGCTACCGGTCTCGAAGCGTCGGCCGGGGGTCAGGTCTTCCAGGAACAGCATGCTTTTCTCCTTCGTTACAGGCGCAGCGTTTCGAGCAGTTCTCCCTCCAGCGCCAGCACGCTCTTGCCGTCTTTCAACGCCGAGCCGGTGACCAGGAAGGAGTCCTCGACGCGGCTGCCCAGCGTCATGATCTTGGCCGAGTGGACGTTGAGCCGGTAGCCGGTCAGCACCTTGGCGATCCGCGCCAGAAGGCCGGGCCGGTCGCCCGCCACGATCGTCAGCACGAAGAAGTTGTCGCGGTCGTCGGGGCGGATCATGACCTGGGGGCTGACCGGGAAGTGCTTGAGATGGCGGCTGATACGGCCCGCGGGAGGCAGAGCGATCGGTGCCGCTTTTTTCAGGCAGTCCGCCAGTTCGAATTCGATGAAGTTGATCATATCCCGGTAGTCGCCATCATGGTGCTCCGGGATAAAGACGTGGAACGTGTCGAGCGCGTAGCCGTGCCGCGTGGTATGAATCTTGGCGTCGGCAATGCTGTAATTGCTGCGACCGAAGAAGGCGCAGATGCGGGCGAACAGCTCCGGCTGGTCCGGGGTATAGACCAGAACCTGGATGCCTTCGCGGTCGTCCGACAGTCGCGTCTTGACCATCGGTTCGGTGACGTGGGTGAAACGGTTCAGCACCCGGGTGTGCCAGGCGATCTCGCGTGCTTCGTGGCGCAGGAAATAGACCGTGTCCAGCTCATCCCAGAAACGCTGAATGGCGTCGTCGGGTACTGCGAACAGGCGTAATTGGGTGAGGGCCTCCTGCTTGCGGTCATTCAGCTCGGAGGCCACGTCCAGTGCACCGCCGCTCATCAGTACCTTGAGTGTGGCGTGATAGAGGTCTTCCAGCAGCTTGGCTTTCCAGGCGTTCCACACCTTGGGACTGGTGCCGCGAATGTCGGCCACGGTGAGCATGTACAGTGCAGCGAGGCGGCGCGGGGTTTGCACCATGTCGGCGAAGCGCAGCACGGTATCCGGATCGTAGATGTCCTGCTTTTGGGCGACGCTCGACATCGTCAGGTGTTCGCCGACCAGCCACACCACCAGCTCGGTATCTTCGGCCGACAGGCCGTGGCTTTCGCAGAACTGGCGCGCGTCGTCCTTACCGAGCTCCGAGTGGTCGCCGCCCCGGCCCTTGGCGATGTCGTGGAACAGCCCGGCCGCGTACAGCGCTTCCGGCCGGACAAAATCGTTCATCAGCCTAGAGAGCAGTGGGTATTCGTGGCTGAAAGCACTGATGGCGAAGCGGCGCAGGTTGCGCACCACCATCAAAATGTGTTCGTCCACAGTGTAAACGTGGAACAGATCGTGTTGCATCTGACCGACGATGCGGCCGAAGTTGGCCAGGTACTTGCCCAGTACGCCGTACAGATTCATGCGTCGCAGCGTTCGGGTCAGACCGGGTTCGCGCAGAATCTGCATGAATAGCGCCCGATTGGTCGGGTCGCGGCGGAATTTCTCGTTGATGCGGCTGCGCGCGTGCCATAGGGCGCGCAGCATGCGCGGCGCAAAGCCGGTCAATTCCGGGTTTCTCTGCAGGATCAGGAAGGCTTCCAGAATCGCCGACGGCTCTTTCTCAAACACGTCCGGGCGACGAATCCCCAGCATGCCGTTGACGCTATAGAAGCGGGCGTTGAGATTCTGCGTGACGCGCGGCACCTGCGAATAAATCCGTGCCCGCAGGTTGGGGAGCAGAATGCCGTTCAGCTGGCCGACCGTCTTGGCGGCACGGTAATACAACTGCATTACCTGTTCACTGGCGCGCTTGGCCGGGGTGTCCTTGAGCCCCCAAGCCAGGCCCATTTGCTGTTGCAGGTCGAAGATCAGACGATCTTCGCGCCGGCGCGCCAGCAGGTGCAGGTCGATGCGCAGTTTCTGCAGCTGGCTCTCGCTATGCTTGATCAGGCGGGCTTCGGCCAAGGTCAGGATGCCGCGCCGCACCAGCGCATCCCAGTTGTCGCCCAGATCGATGGCCTTGCTGATCCACAGGATGGTTTGCAGGTCTCGCAAGCCGCCCAGGCTTTCCTTGACGTTCGGCTCGAGGTTGTTGGTGACACCGAAGTAGCGGTTATGACGCTGCTGCTGTTCGAGAATCTTGCCTTCGAAAAAGGCCAATGGGTCGCGCTGCTGGGCGAGCGCGGTACAGACTTCCTGGTGTAGCTGGGCGTCTCCGGCAAGGAAACGATTTTCCAGCAGCGTGGTCTCGATCGTAATGTCGTTGGCGGCTTCTTCCAGGCACTCCGCGAGGGTGCGCACGCTGTGGCCGACCTCCAGTCCGCTATCCCACATCAGGCCGATCAGGCGGGTGATCGCATCGTTCAGCTCGGTTTCGGTGGCCGATGGCAGCAGGAACAGCAGGTCGATGTCGGAGTGCGGGAACAATTGCCCGCGCCCGTAGCCGCCGACCGCGACCAGCGCCGCCTGCTGGCCGAGCTCCAGTGCTCCCCACATGTCCTGCAGGATGCCATCGACGACCTGGCTGTATTGCTTGAGGAAGCGCTCCGGATCACGCTTCTTCAAGTAGGCCTCAGCCAGCCGCTGACGACCGTCGTTGAGTGTCCGGCGCCAGGCCTTGCAGCGTTCGAGCATCGGATCGGTCATGTCAGCGCCTTTCTTGTCGCACGGTGATGGTAATGCCCGCCAGCAGGAACAACAGGGTGGGGAGCGTGGCCGCAAACATGGCATTCCAGTCGTAGAGCAGGCCCAGGTGCGCAAACAGCCGGTTGACGAAGTGGAAGGCGACCCCCAGGCAGATGCCGACGAACAGCCTTATCCCCAGTTGGGCATGACGGCGTTGGCGCGGCGTGAAGGCGAGAGCCACCAGGGCCATGGAGATGCAGGCCAGCGGATAGAAAAATTTGCTCCACAAGGCAATTTCGTAGCGTTGGGTTTTCTGCTCATTGCTGCGCAAGTGTTCGATGTAGGTCGTCAGGTCCATGGCCGACATCTGCTCGGGGACTACCAGCAGCACGTCGAGGATCGACGGTTCGATCACCGAATGCCAATCCAGGGTGTTGAGTTGGCGTGTTGTTGTCGCCTTGTCGCCCAGCGTGGTTTCCTTGACCTTTTCGAGTCGCCACACGTGCTGTGGCCGCTGATAGGTGCCGCGCTCGGCAAAGCGGGTTTGCACTAAGCGGTAGTCCTTGTCGTAGGTGTAGATACGAACCCCGAGCAGGGTGTTGTCCGGCAGCATTTCGCCCACGTTGATGAAATTCTGGTCATCCTTGACCCAGATGCCCGAGTGGAACTCCTGGGTGACCATCGACTTGGTCGCCGATAGTTTCATGCGCTCCGCCTGCTTTTCAGAGAACGGGGCGCCGAATTCGCCCAGCAGGCCGGTGATCACGGCAAAGCCGATGCCGAAACGCAACAGCACGCCCGCGACCTGGGCGAGGGTGACGCCACTGGTGCGGATGATGGTGTATTCGCTGCTGGTGGCGAGCTGGGTCATGGCGACCATGCCGCCGATCAGAACCACGAGGGGCATCAGTTCGTAGGCGTGACCCGGCATCAGGAGCGCAATGTAGAGCAGCATCTGCGGCACGCCGTAGCTGCCGTGTCCCAAGTCGGGGACTTCTTTGATGATGTCGAAGAAAGCGTACAGCGCGAGCAGGGCTGCTAGCGCATACAGCGTGGCCACGGTCAGCTGGGTGGTGATGTAGCGGTAAATCAGTTTCATGGATCAGGATTTCCGGATGAGCTGGCCCAGGAAGCGACCCGGTGAACTGGCCGGGCGGTTGCGGTACGCCAGCATGCCGAGTGCTACCAGCAACATCAGCATATGGGGAGCCAGCATCGCATAGGCGCTCAGGCGATCTTGCAGCACCCAGTTACGGCATAGGGTTAGGGCATTTTGGTAAACGAAGTAAGCCAGCAGGGCCAGCAGAAGGTTGTAGGTGTGGCCGCTGCGCGGATTGAAATAAGACAAGGGAATGGCGAGTAGCGCCAGGACGACCGTGCTGATGGGCATGGACACCCGCCAGCCGAGTTCGGCCTTGTCGCCGGCCTTGTCGCTCAGGGCCAGCGCGGCGGAGGTCATGGTCTGGCGCGAGTTGCCTGAGGGAATAAACTGGGGTTGGTCATTGATGACCACGCTGTAGCGGGCAAATTCGGCAACTTCATAGTCCGCCTCTCCCGGATTGCCGACATAGCGCCGGCCGTTTTCCAGCACCAGAAGCCGCTCGCCCTGCTCGTTGGTCACGATTCGGCCGGATTTGGCGAAAATACTGGCCACCTTACCCTTGCTCATGTCCTGCATGAAGATGTTGGCGGCCGAGCCGTTCTTTCCGGAGAAATTCTCGACGAAATAGACGCGACGGGAGGAGTGGGATTCCTTGAAAATGCCGGGGGATATGGCCGAAACATCCTCGTGCTGTTTGAGGATTTCGGCGTATTCGTGGCTGCGCTGCTCAGCCCAGGGTCCGATCAGTAGCGATGAGATGCCGACCAGAATGGCCAAGGGGACGGCAAAACGCAGCACCGGCTTGACCCAGTCCTTGAGCGACACACCCGAGGCCAGCCAGACGGCCATTTCATGATCCCGCCAGAGTCGGGTCAACACCACCAGGACGCTGATGAATACGGTGAGAATCAACAGCAGGGGAAACAAGCCGAGTGTCCAGAAACCGATCAGGGCCGCTACCGCCTCATTGGCGATGCGCCCCTCGGCGGCACGGCCGAGCAGATTGATGGTCTGGGTAGTGACCAGAATGGCCAACAGGACCACGAACACGCTGACCGCAGTAAAAGTCAATTCACGGGTCAGGCTTTTTTGAAAAACCATTGAGCAGGGCCTTTTTGACTTTTTATGTTAAGCGTAGAGATAATTTGAATGAATTTTCAGAGGTGCCTGTTTGGCAAATTCTGGAGTGGGAGACTATCTGTTTGCGGTCAATGCCTCTATTCTTGGGCGTAACCGGCTGACACACGGTTGGAACAGGCATAATTGACGCACATAATCCATGAGAGTTCACGATGGAATTTAACATAAAAAGCGGTAGCCCGGAAAAACAGCGCGTCGCCTGCGTTATCGTCGGCGTGTTCGAGTCGCGCAAGCTGACCTTCGCTGCGGACCTGCTCGATCGCATTTCCAACGGCTTCATCAGTGATGTGATCCGCCGCGGAGACATGGAGGGGAAGTTGGGCTCCACCCTCATCCTGCATGCGGTGCCGCACACCCTGTGCGACCGGGTGATGCTGGTCGGCTTGGGCAAGGAGCGTGATTTCCGCGCCAAGGAGTATCGCGAGGCGATCCGCAGCTCGGTTCGGGCCCTGACGCAGACGTCGGCCAATGAGGCTGTGAGCTATCTGACCGAACTGACGGTCAAGAAGCATGATGCGGAGTGGATGATCGAGCAGGCGACCGTAGTAACGCTCGACACCCTGTATCGTTTCGACCGCTTCAAGACCAAGTCCGAAGACGGTCCGCGCGAGCCGCGCAAGCTCACCCTCGCGGTGCCGCGTCGCAGCGACCTGGCCGACGGCGAAAAAGGCCTGCAGCGCGGCCTGGCCATCGGTAACGGGATGAATTTCGCCAAGGATCTTGGCAACCTGCCGGGTAACGTATGCACGCCGGATTATCTCGCCCGGCAGGCGGAGGACATGGCCCGCCAGTTCTCGGTCAAGGCTGATATCTACGCTCCCGACGCCATCGAGGCGCTAGGCTTGACCTCCTTCCTGTCGGTGGCCAAGGGCAGCGAGGAAGAGGCCCGTCTGATCGTGCTGTCCTACCAGGGCGGCAAGACGGACGATAAGCCGATTGTGCTGGTCGGCAAGGGCATTACATTCGATTCAGGCGGCATTTCGCTCAAGCAAAGCGAAGGCATGGACGAGATGAAGTACGACATGTGCGGCGCGGCGACCGTGCTGGGCGCATTCCGCTCCGCTGTCGAAATGCAGCTGCCGCTGAACCTGATCGCCATCGTTCCCACCTGCGAAAACATGCCGTCGGGCAAGGCCAACAAACCGGGTGACATCGTGACGACCATGTCCGGTCAGACCGTCGAAATTCTCAATACCGACGCCGAAGGCCGACTGATCCTGTGCGATGCCCTGACTTTTGCCGAACGCTTCAATCCGGCATTGGTCATCGACGTCGCCACGCTGACCGGCGCCTGCATCATCGCCTTGGGCAACGTCGCCAGTGGCCTCTACAGCAACCAGGATTCCCTGGCGCGCGAATTGCTGGCGGCGGGCGAAGAAGTCGGCGATCGTGCCTGGCACTTGCCGCTGTGGGACGAGTATCAGGAGGCGATCAAGAGCCCGTTCGCCGACATGGTCAATACCGGTGGGCGCCCGGCCGGCAGCATTACCGCGGCATGTTTCCTGTCTCGTTTTGCCAAGTCCTTCGATTGGGCCCACATGGATATTGCCGGAACCGCATGGAAGAGCGGCAAGGACAAGGGGGCTACCGGCCGTCCCGTGCCGCTGTTGGTTCAGTTCCTGCAGGACCGAGCCGATATCGCCGTCGGTAACGTGGTGCGTCGCGGCCGGCCACGGCGTGAATCTCACGATTTGGTTGACGATGCCGCGGATTGACTTTTACACCAACGTCGCCGACCCCCAGGCTTTTGCTTGCCGGCTTGCCCAAACGGTATTCCGCAAGGGCGAGCGTTTGCTGGTGTGGTTGGCCGACGAAGGGCAATTGGCCGGTTTCAGCGCCCGCTTGTGGAGCATCGCCGATACCCAGTTCGTGCCGCATTGTGAGCTGGAGGCTGGCGAAGCTCCGGAAACGCCGATCTGGCTTACGACGCGCTTGCCAGCCGAGCTGGAACACCCGGTTCTGTTGAATCTGGGACCGGAGTTGCCAGCACATCCCGAGCACTTTGCCCGTATTCTGGAAATTGTCGGTTGCGACGAGGCGTCGTTGGCGACAGCGCGCGAGCGCTTTCGGTTCTACCGCGCGGCAGCCTACGAGATCGAACATCACGATATGAGTCACCTCTGAGATGAATCCCTCGCAAAACGCATCGCTCCCCGCTGGTCTGGAACTCCCGGTGTTGACCGACGTAGTCGAAGAAGCTGCGCCGCCCATCCTGGCGGAAGAGCCTCCCTTCGAGCTGACAGACTTCGACTTCTCCGGCGAACTGGATGCGATGGCGACGGCCATGCCGGATGCCGCCGCCATCGAGCTGGAGATTCCTGAGTTACCCCTCGACGATGTGCTGGATGTGGGTCCGATGCCCGTGAGTAACGAGCCGGTAGTGGATTTTTCGAACCTGCCGTCGCTGGATCTGGATGTGGCCGCCTTGGACGAGCTGGCGCTGGGCGAGGTTCTGCCCGAGTTGCAGAAGGCTGTGCCGGTGCCGCCGGAGAGTGAAGCGGCTCCGGCAGGCGATCTGGGGGCGGGCGTCTTTGATTTTGTGCTGACGCCGGCGGCGGAGAAACATCCCACGACGGTCTCTGTAGAGCCTGCGCCACTGCATGACAGCGCGTTCGATATCCCCGAGCTGACCATGGAATGGTCGGAGTCGGTGGCAACTCCAGACGTGCAGTCCGAGAACGCTACCGTGGCCTCCGTGCCGGATTCGGTTGGTTTGGCGCGTCCGGTTTCGATTCCGTGGCCGACAGAAGACGCCCCGGAAGCCGCTGTCGCCATCGTGCCAACGGCAGATCAAGACCAGGGCAGGGGGTCAGATGGCGTGTCTGGTGACGGGCAAGTTGAACCGGACGTTGTCGCCGCCGCCGAGCCGGTGGTGGACCCGTTCACGTCCTGGGCTGAAAATGTCGAGGTGGGGCCGACCCCTCTCATGGATGTGGCTACCGAGCCGGTTTTGGCTCAGCAGCGTATCGATATCGACAGCTTGCCGACTGGCGTGCTGGGCGGTGGGGTCGGTCCCGAGCCGTCTTCTTCGTGGGCTGTGACGTACGCTCCGTCCGGGGAGGGAGACGAATTGGCCGGCGTTCTGGCCTTGCCGGAGTTGGATGTCTCATTCGTGGAAACCACCGAGGTGCACAACCTCCCGGCAGAAGAGCCTCCCTCGCCGTCGGCCGGCGTTGCCGAGTCGCCTACGGAAGTTGATGGCAATGCGTGGCTCGAGCAATTCGTCAACGGCGAATTGACCGAGCTTTCGGCGGCGGCAAACGAGACCGAGGAAGTTCAGCCTTCGGTTCACGAGGAAGTCGCGCTGGATCTACCGCATGGGATTGGTTTGGCGGAAGCGGCGGCCGGGCTGGACAGTGTGGCTGTTGATCTGCCTGTGTTGGAAGAGGAAGAACCGTCAATCCTTGCGTCGGAGCTTGACGAGCTGCTGCCTGAAGCAGGCGGTGAGCCTGAGCTGGGGACCTCCGCCATGTCGCCCGACCGGGCCACCATGTCGGATCATGTTGTTTCTGCCGCTGAGGGCTTGAAGGACGTTGTTGACGGCGTTAGGACGGTTGAGGTTGAAGCCTCCTTCATGCCTGAGAGCAGCGCGGTAGCTGTGTCGTCACCCGTGCCGCAGCCGGGTCCGGAGGCGATGCCTGACGCGGTGGCGCCGTTGCTGGAGCGGCCCGAACCGGTTGTTGGTGCGGATACAGTGGTGGAGAAGAGCCCTGAACCCTCCTGCGCCGTGGTGGATGAGCAGGCCTTGATCGATTCACTGACGCAGAAGATTCTGCCGCGGATGAAAGTCGAGTTGTCGCTGTGGTTGCAGGACGCATTGGAAATGCAGGCGCGGCAGATGCTGGCCGGCGTCATGCACCAGTTGAAAGAGGACTACGAGATGCTGTTCAACGAAACGCTGCGTGAGAGCCTGCGTCAGGCCATTAGCGAAATTGGCCGTGACGAACGGGACGGTAAGTCGTGATGGGGCATCGGCTGTCACGTATCGTCACCCGCACCGGTGACGATGGAACGACCGGCCTGGGTGACGGTAGCCGGGTTGACAAGGATGCTACTCGCATTGCCGCCATGGGCGATGTCGACGAGTTGAACAGTGTGATCGGCGTACTGTTGGCCGAAGCGCTGCCATCTGAGGTGGTGCTCTGGCTAAGCGAGGTGCAGCACGTACTGTTCGACCTCGGTTCGGAATTGGCCGTACCCGGCTACAAGGCGCTGCAGCCGGCCCAGGTGCTGGCGCTGGAGGGCAAGGTGACAGAGATGAACGCCGAGTTGCCGATGCTCAAGGAGTTCATCCTTCCTGGCGGTTCGCGTTCTGCCGCGCTGGCTCACCAGGCCCGTTCAGTCTGCCGTCGCGCGGAACGGACGGTGGTGGCGCTGGCTCGTGAGGAGGAGGTCTCGAAAACGGCCCGGCAGTATCTCAATCGCTTGTCTGACGCCCTGTTCGTGCTGGCGCGGCATCTCAACCGTGTGGAGGGTCGCCCTGACGTGTTGTGGCAGCCACGCCGGCATGAGAGCGATCGCTGATTGTCGATATAGAGTGGAACGGCCGCAAGGCCGTTTTTGTTTTGTGAAGGGTGTATGTGCAGATGAAAGTGAATCAGCGGCAACTCGGTGCCGTCATCACGCTGTTCTCCGGGGCCTCCACGGCTAAAAAGCTGATCGCAGGCGTCACGCTGCTCTTGGCTGTTGGTGCCTATTTGGCCCAGGCGGATAACGGAGAAATCAGCGGAGTTGTCGTTGGGGTGGCCGATGGCGACACCATCACCGTGCTGGATGCGGCGCAACAGCAGCATAAGATCCGGTTTGCCTTCATCGATGCACCCGAGAAGGCTCAGCCGTATGGGCAGCGTGCCAAGCAGATACTGGCTGCCCGCGTTTATCGCCAGGTGGTGAAGGTGGACGTGGTGGAAAAAGACCGTTATGGCCGGATCGTGGGGCGTGTCTGGCAAGGGGCAACCGACGTCAATCTGGCCCAGCTCAAAGAGGGTTACGCCTGGCATTATCGCTTTTATGCCAGCAAGAACCAGTCTGCCGAGGATTTCTCCCGCTACGAGGCGGCTGAACGGCAGGCGCGCGGCCAACGCCTGGGGCTGTGGGAAGGGAGCGCCCCACAAGCGCCATGGGAGTTCCGGCGCAGTAAACGCGGCAACTGAGGCCGCTTCGGCCAACCTTGGGGTCAATTGGGGGCAGGTTTAGGCTTCAGGTTGTGGCCAGTGCTGGTCGAGCCATTCCAGTATGCGATTGGCAACCTGGGGCCAGTGGGCGTCCAGCATCATCATGTGGCCGATGCTTGGCAGAATCTCGGCGGTGCAGTTGAGCCGGGAGGCGGTGGCGACCACGTCGGCAGCCGAGATCAGCTTGTCGTCGGCGGCACCCAGCACCAGCGCCGGCACCGGCGGCAACGGGCGAATGAACAGCGGGTTGACCAGGGTCATGTCCATGATGGCGCGCTGGCTTTCCTGCTGGACTTGCCTGGCCATCAGGGCGATGACCTCGTTGCTGGCGGCAGGAGAAAACAACATGTCCCGCAACTCGCGCCAGTCCGGTTGGTTCATGCCGTTCTGATACAGATTCAACGCAAGGAACTGCGATGGCGCTTGGCTCAGCAAACGGAGGCTGGAGCCGGCGAGCCCGTGCGGCGGCACCGAGGCCAGGAAGACGGCGCCCGGCAGGCTGTGCAGGGCAAGGTATTGCTGCAGTACGAAGCCCCCCATCGAGTGGCCGATGACGATCGGGGTGTGGCCGATCTGGCGAATCACCGCCGACAGATTGCGCACATAGTCGTCGATGCTGATGCCGGACAGGTAGTTGCGTCCGCTGCTGCCGCCGTGTCCCTCCAGGCTGGGTGCCCAGCAATCGTAGCCTTGCTCGGCGAACCAGGGCAGGAAATGCGCCTGCCAGCACCAGGCGGCGGAAAAGGCGCCATGCAGGAACAAAAGGGGCGGCGCGTTTCGCGCCACCCCTTTTGCCGCCTCGTGAATGACCTCGAGACGGGGGTGCGTCATAGCACTTCGGCAGCGAAATCGGCCAGTCTCGAGCGCTCGCCACGCTGCAGCGTGATATGGCCCGAGTGCACCCACCCCTTGAAGCGGTCGACGACGTAGGTCAGCCCGGAACTGCCTTCGGTCAGGTAGGGTGTATCGATCTGCGAGATATTGCCGAGGCAGACCACCTTGGTGCCGGGGCCGGCGCGGGTGATCAGCGTTTTCATCTGCTTGGGCGTGAGGTTCTGCGCCTCGTCGATGATCAGGTACTTGTTGAGGAAGGTGCGGCCGCGCATGAAATTGAGGCTCTTCACCTTGATGCGCGAGCGGATCAGGTCGCGGGTGGCGGCACGGCCCCAGTCTCCACCGTCGTCGTCGCTCTTGTTGAGGACGTCGAGGTTGTCTTCCAACGCCCCCATCCAGGGCGTCATCTTTTCTTCCTCGGTGCCGGGCAGGAAGCCGATGTCCTCGCCAACCGGCACCGTCACCCGGGTCATGATGATTTCCGAGTAGAGTTTCTGTTCCAGTGTCATGGCGAGTCCCGCCGCCAGCGTCAGCAGGGTCTTGCCGGTGCCGGCCTGGCCCAGCAGGGTAATGAAGTCGATATCCGGGTTCATCAGCAGGTTGAGGGCGAAGTTCTGCTCACGGTTGCGCGCCACGATGCCCCAGACGTTGTTCTTCTGATGGCTGAAGTCCTTGAGCGTCTCGAGGAAGGCGGTCTTGCCCTCGATCTTGGTGACCATGGCCAGCAGCGGCTGCTCGCCGGATTGCCAGAGCAACTGGTTGACGTGCATGTCGGGCACGTCCGGTCCCTTGATCTGGTAGTAGCGTCGGTCATGCTCCTGCCACGAGCGCAGGTCTTCGCTGTTGCGATCCCAGAAACTGGCATCGATCTCGCGCGAGCCGGTGTAGAGCAGGTCGGTGTCTTCCAGCACCTTGTCGTTGAAATAGTCTTCCGCATCCAGTGCCAGCGCACGTGCCTTGATGCGCATGTTGATGTCTTTGGACACCAGGATGACGGGGCGTTCAGGATGCAGTTCCTTGAGCGCCATGACGATGCCGAGGATCTGGTTGTCGGCTTTGCCGACCGGCAGCGAGGTGGGCAACACGCTGTAAATGGCCTGGGTCTGCAGGATCAGCTTGCCGGAGGCGGCATCCTTGCTGGGCCCGGCCAGCGAGATACCGGCGTCGATGCGGGCGTCGGTGCTGCTGACGATCTCGTTCAGGAAGCGGCTGGCCTGGCGGGCGTTGCGCGCCACTTCGGACATGCCGGTCTTGTGATTGTCGAGCTCTTCGAGGGTGATGATGGGGATGAAAATATCATGCTCTTCGAAGCGGAAGAGGCAGGTCGGGTCGTGCAGCAGTACATTCGTGTCCAGCACAAACAGCTTGGCGATTCTGCTTTTCCTGTGGCTTGTCATGATGAGTCCCCTTGTCTGCGCAGTGCCCGGCCGGGGATGCCGGGCAGGGCTGCGCTCAAAGCGTCTTGACGAACGCCAGCACTTCTTCGGCGTGGCCTGGCACCTTCACGCCACGCCATTCCCGCGCCACGTTACCCTGCGCGTCGACGACGAAAGTGCTGCGCTCGATCCCCCTTACTTGTTTGCCATACATGTTCTTCATCTTGATGACAGCGAAACGGTTGCAGACGACTTCTTCCTGGTCGGCCAGCAATTCGAAGGGTAGTTCGAGTTTAGTCTTGAAGTTTTCGTGGGACTTCAGGCTGTCACGCGAGATGCCGACCACCTCGGCACCGGCTGCGCTGAATTCCGTGTAGAGGTCGCGGAAGGCCATCGATTCGTTGGTGCAGCCAGGGGTGTTGTCCTTGGGGTAGAAATAGATGACCAGAGGTTTGCCGGCTTCGGCCAACGTGAACGTTTTGCCGGAAGTGGCCGGCAGGGTGAAGTCGGGGCAGCGTTCGCCTTGCATGCGTAGCTCCTGGGTAGGGTGGTAATGACATGGGCCCGCCCTTTTCTTGAAGACTAGCGGAAACCCATGACGCTGGGAAGAGGGGTTATTTGTTCGGTGAGGAAGGGCGGCGCAACAGCACCATCAAGGCGCCGCTGCCACCCTGGCGTTCGTCCGCCTCGCAGAAGGCCAGTACCTCGGGGTGGTGTTTGAGCCAGTTGCGTACCATGCGCTTGAGCACCGGTTCGCCTTGCGAGCCGAAGCCCTTGCCGTGGATGATGCGCACGCATTGCCCGCGTGAGCCGGCGCGGTGCAGGAACAGCGTCAGGATGTCCTGGGCCTGGTAGCGGTCGAGTCCGTGCAGGTCGAGTTCGGCGACAACGGGCCAGTGTCCCGCGCGCAGGCGTTTGAGCGTGGCCGCGGGCATGCCGTTCCGGGCGAAGTTGCGCTCGAGTTCGGCCGGCTCGAACCAGCCGACGGCATGCGCCAGCAGCGCCGCTTCCAACTCCGGGGGGAGCTGGCCATATCGATCCGACTGACGCGGGCGCGGGCTGGGTTTGGGGCTGTACGGCGGGATACGGTTGCCGTCCTTCACCGGGCGGACGTCACTGAACAGTGCACGAAAGTCCGGCTCCGGCTCGGGAGGCTTGACCGGAGTCAAAACAGGCAAGGCGGCTTGCCTTGCCTGTTTGCGAAACCCCTTCAGCTGTTCCTTGAAGGGCTTCAAGGCTTACTTGCCGTCCAGGAAGCGCTCGGCATCGAGGGCCGCCTGGCAACCAGAGGCGGCGCTGGTGACGGCCTGGCGGTAGATGTGGTCCTGCACGTCGCCTGCGGCGAATACGCCCGGCACGCTGGTGGCGGTGGCATTGCCTTCGCGGCCGCCCTTGGTGATGATGTAGCCGGTGCTGTCCATTTCCAGCTGGCCCTTGAAGATATCGGTATTCGGCTTGTGGCCGATAGCGATAAAGACCCCGGTCAGGGCGATGTCACGGGTCGAGCCATCGGCGGTGCTCTTCAGGCGTGCGCCGGTCACGCCGGAGTCGTCGCCCAGCACCTCGTCCAGCGTCTGGTTCAGGGCCAGCGTGATCTTCCCTTCCTCGACTTTGTGCATGAGGTGGTCAACCAGGATTTTCTCGGCACGGAAGCTGTCGCGACGGTGCACCAGGGTCACGTGCTTGGCGATATTGGCGAGGTACAGGGCCTCTTCCACGGCGGTGTTGCCGCCACCGATCACCGCCACATCCTGATTGCGGTAGAAGAAACCGTCGCAGGTGGCGCAAGCCGACACACCTTTGCCCATGAAGGCCTCTTCAGAGGCCAGGCCCAGGTACTGGGCGGAGGCGCCGGTGGCGATGATCAGGGCGTCGCACGTATATTCGCCGGCGTCACCGACCAGGCGGATCGGCTTTTCCTGCAGGTGGGTGGTGTGGATATGGTCGAAGATCATCTCGGTGCCGAAACGCTCCGCGTGCTGCTGGAAGCGCCCCATCAGCTCGGGGCCCTGCACGCCGTCGGCATCCGCCGGCCAGTTGTCCACGTCGGTGGTGGTCATCAGCTGGCCGCCCTGTGCCAGGCCGGTAATCATCACCGGCTTGAGGTTGGCGCGCGCGGCATAGACTGCAGCGGTGTAGCCGGCCGGGCCAGAACCAAGGATGAGAAGAGGGCTGTGGCGAGTCGTGCTCATGGAGATGTTCCTGTTCTTGGGGTGTAGATCAGTATTTTAACAAGTTATGACTGACAGAACCGCTGCCGGAGGTTACAGTCAAAATAGTAGCAAGCAATGTGGGAGATGTGGGCATGGACCCGATTAGTCAAGCCGGTTCGGTGGACGTTGCCACGACGCTGCAAGTGTACTCCTTGAACAAGGCCAGAGAGGTGGTGTCGGATACCGTGCTCTCCTTGGTCGAGGGCGCGGTGACCGCTTCCGAGCAGGTGGCATCGGTCAATCCTCCTCATCTGGGTCAGAATGTCGATGTCACCGCCTGAGCGGCCAGCGGCGGCTGTAACTTCTTCCGATGAAGGAGGATGCCGTGCGTTACCTGATGCTGACGTGTTTGTTCGGCCTGAGTCTCTTCGCACTGGCAGAAGAAAAGCCGGCGATACCGGGTTGGTCCTCCTATCAGGGAGGGGATTATTCTACCGCTCGGAAGCTGTTCGAGGAGGGGGCTCGCGCAGGTGAGCCGGTGGCTGAGTTCAATCTCGCCATGATGTACTGGCACGGGCAGGGGGTTTCGGCCAACCGTGACAAGTCGCTTGAGCTGCTGCGTAAATCTGCCGGTCATGGTTTGTCGCGGGCGCAGTATGCGATGGGGCTGTTGTACGAGAACGGTGACGGTGTGCCGCGCTCCCAGCCGGAAGCAACCCACTGGTTCGACCTGGCGGCGCGACAAGGCTACCGTGATGCCCAGGTCAGCCTGGGCACCCAGTATTACCTGGGGCGCGGCGTGACGCAGGATTACCTGCAGGCGGCCAAGTGGTACAAGGCGGCCGCCGAGCAAGGCGATGTCGGCGCGCAGTATCTGCTGGCCAGCCTGTACGAGCACGGCGACGGAGTGGCGCAGAACTTGCGCGAGGCGATTCGCTGGTATGTGGCGGCGGCGCGGCAGGGGGATGTGGCCGCCTCGCTCAAGGCGCGTGAACTGGCGCGGCGCTTGGCAGAGTGAATGGCGCGGCGAGGGAACGAATACGACGAAGGCCCGGCACGGAGGATGTGCCGGGCCTTCTCCTTTTGTGGAGCTGCCGCGCGGTCAGGCGGAAAGAGAAATCCGGCGCGGGCTGGAATCATTGCCCGTGTCGAGCAGCGCCTGGTTCGCCTGATACTGGGTGACGGCCAGTTGAGCCGTGGCGTTCAATTGCCCGGCAGTGTCCGTCTGGGTTGGCCGGGAAGGTGGTGCCGACTCGGGGTTGTCGGCGTAGGCTGTTGCTGCGGCCGATGTCTTTCTGGTACTCGTCGCCGTGGCGTCGGGCGCGGCGCTGTTGGCCTCGGTCCCGGTGGCCTGGCTCACCGTCAGCTGGCGGCTGAGCTCGCTCTCGACCTGGGCGATGCTCTCGCTGCGGCGCGGCACGGTGATGCCGGCCGCCGACGCGAGGGGGCTGGAGTCGTCCGAGGTGTCGGGTGTCGACTCGGGAAGCGGGTCGCGAGCAGTGCGGTAAGCCGCGCTTGGCGCAACGGTGGTGTAGCCAATGCTGGCTGTGCTGCCTGCGATGTTCATGTGCGGACCTGCTGCCGAAAGGCGTGATGCTGACATTCTAGCCCAGCTTGCGAATCATGCTGCAGTAATGATCGCCTGCCTGGGTGGAAAAACGACATGGCCCGTGTAATCCGGTTACTTCGATTGTTCGATCAAGACCAGATCCAGCATGCGGTCAGCCAGCTTGTCCACGGACAGTTCGCCATCCTTGCGGTACCACTGGACGGACCAGTGCAGGCTGCCTAGCAGGGTGCGGCGCAGCAGGCGCGTATCCGGCTTGATCAGTCCTGCCGTCGCTGCCTCGTCCAGCACGGCTTGCCACAACGCCTCGTAACGGTCGCGCAGCAGGATCAACCCCGGCTTGGCGGCCTCGGAGACGCTGCGCCACTCGTACAGCATGACTTCCAGCGCCGCCTGATTGTCGCCGAGCAGCGAGTTCAGGTGAACGTGGAACAGCGCGGACAATTTCTCGCGCGTCGATCCGGCCTTGGCGATGGCCCGCTCCAGTTGCTCGGTAGTGCTGCTGATGCCCAGTGCCATTACGGCAACCAGGATTTCTTCCTTGGTGCGAAAGTGGTAGAACAAGCTGCCCGATTGCAAGCCAACCGCGTTGCCGAGGTCGCGCACCGTGGTGCGTTCGTAACCCTGGTCGCGGAACAATTTGGCGGCCGCCCGTACCAGTTCCATCCGGCGGCTGTTTTCTTCCAGTGGCGTATTCTTTTCCAGCGTGGTCATGTCTTGGTCAGTGTCCGGTTACGTTTCATCGGCCTTGTCCGTCAGCGGCGGCACAAACTGGACGACGGCTTTCCAGGGAATGT
Source organism: Pseudogulbenkiania sp. FW507-F1 (assembly GCF_058781125.1). Taxonomy (NCBI): domain Bacteria; kingdom Pseudomonadati; phylum Pseudomonadota; class Betaproteobacteria; order Neisseriales; family Chromobacteriaceae; genus Pseudogulbenkiania; species Pseudogulbenkiania sp. FW507-F1. The sequence continues at coordinate 52,844 of NZ_JBYSWM010000022.1, forward strand.
CGGGGACGAGTTTCTCGAGGCAGTCGGTATGCCCGTAGGGGCATTGGCGCTCGAAACAGGGGCTGCATTCCAGATTCAGCGTGGCGATGGCCGAGCGCGATGTCAACGGCGGCGTGAAATCCGGGCTGGAGGAGCCATACAGGGCGACCAGCGGTACGTCTAGCGCGGCCGCAACGTGCATCAGGCCGGAGTCGTTGCAGACGGCGACACTGGCCAGGCTGAGCAGGTCGATCGCCTCGTCGAGGCCCGTCTTGCCGCAGAGGTTGATGGCCGTATGCCCCGACAGGGCGGCAATCTCGTCGCCGATCTCCTTGTCCTTGGGGGAGCCGAACAGCCACACCTGGTAGCCGGCCCGGGTGAAGCGCTGGGCTAGTTCGGCAAAGTGCCGGCTCGGCCAGCGCTTGGCCGGGCCATATTCCGCCCCGGGGCAGAAGGCGGCAACCGGTTTTTGGGTATCGAGCTGCAGACGGGCGAGGGCGGTTTGTCTGCCGGTTGTGCTGCTGGCGAGCCGGGGGTGCGGGATCGGGCGCACCACCGGTTGGTCTTTGTCCTCGGCCAGGGCGCAAAAGCGCTCGACCATCATCGGCAGCGCCGTTTCGTCCAGCTCGCGCGCGTCGTTGAGCAGCCAGTAGCGCGACTCGCCGAGGAAGCCGGTGCGGCGCGGGATGCCGGCAAACATCGGCACCAGGGCCGATTTGATCGAATTGGGCAGGACGATGGCCTGGTCGAAACGCTCGCGGGCGAGCATGCGGCCCACTTGCCAGCGGTCGCGCAGGCGCAGCTGGCCATGGCCGAACGGATTGAGGTGGGCCTTGTGGACTTCGGGCATGCGCGCCAGCAAGGGGAGTGTCCAGCTGGGGGCGAAGACGTGCAGTTCCAGGTCCGGATGGCGTTCGTGCAGGCGCCGGTACAGTGGCTGGGCCATGACGCCGTCGCCCACCCAGGACGGGGCGATCACCAGGATTTTTTTCATCATCGATACAAAGCAAAAAGGTGCGGCAGCGAGCCGCACCTTCTGTCGTGTCCTCGCGGCGGATTAGTGGTGGTGCCCGCTCACCGGGCCAACCAGCTTGTAGCGGGTGCCGCAATACGGGCACAGCGCTTCACCGGTCTTGTGCACAGGCAGGAAGACACGCGGGTGGGCATTCCACTTCACCATGTCCGGCATCGGGCAGTGCAGCGGCAGGTCCTTCTCGGTGACTTCGATCACGCGTTGGGTGTTTTCTTTCAGTGCGGTCATGCTTGCTTCCTTGCAGGCCGGCCACGGCAAGGGCCGGCCGGGACGTTCATTGTTCGATGTAGGTCAGCCATTCTTCGTGCGCCGGGTCGAGGCCCTTGACGCAGTCGAAGTAGCGCTTCTGGATTTCCGTGGTGATCGGGCCGCGCGTGCCGCTGCCGATGGCGCGGTTGTCCAGCTCGCGGATCGGCGTCACTTCGGCGGCGGTGCCGGTAAAGAAGGCTTCGTCGGCGCTGTAGACTTCGTCGCGGGTGATGCGCTTCTCGACCAGTTCCAGGCCCATCTCGCCGGCGATCTGCACCACGGTGTCGCGGGTGATGCCTTCCAGCGCCGAGGTCAGGTCCGGGGTGTACAGCTTGCCCTTGCGCACGATGAAGATGTTTTCACCGGAGCCCTCGGCTACGTAGCCTTCGACGTCGAGCAGCAGCGCCTCGTCGTAGCCGTCGCGGGTGGCTTCGGTGTTGGCGAGGATGGAGTTCATGTAGTTGCCGTTGGCCTTGGCCTTGCACATCGTGATGTTGACGTGGTGGCGAGTGAAGGACGAGGTCTTAACGCGAATGCCGCGCTCCAGACCTTCTTCGCCGAGGTAGGCGCCCCACGGCCAGGCGGCCACGATCACGTGCACGTCGCCTACCGGCGGCGCCACGCCCAGCTTGCCGGAGCCGTAGAAGGCCATCGGGCGGAAGTAGCAGGATTTGAGACGGTTGGCGCGCACCACTTCGACGTGGGCGGCGTTGATCTCTTCCTTGGTGAACGGCAGCTTGATGTCGAGGATGTGGGCCGAGCGGAACAGACGGTCGGTGTGGTCCTGCAGACGGAAGATGGCCGGGCCTTTCGGGGTTTCATAGGCACGCACGCCTTCGAACACGCCCATGCCGTAGTGGAGGGTGTGAGTCAGTACGTGGGTGGTGGCGTCACGCCAGTCGACCAGTTTGCCGTCGTACCAGATGAAGCCGTCGCGGTCAGCCATGGACATCGTGTTTCTCCGTCTGAAAAGTATTGTGCGGCAGATTATACCGTCGTCGCCCCGCTTGTGAACCGGCCGGGACGAAAAACAGCCCCGGGCCGGTTTCCGGGCTAGCCGCCCAGCACGGCTTGCCACAAGGCTTGGGCCTGGTGGTAGAAATGCCGCAACTTGTCGTTTACCTCGATCCTGTTGCCGTCGTTGAGGCGGGCGGCGTGCTGCAGGCGACGATAGTGGCGGTAGGCTTCGCGCGCGGCGGCGGCCAGTCCGGCATCGATCAGGCCGGCATCGGCCGCCACGCCCAGGAGCGCGATGTTGCCGGCGTTGCGGGTCAGGGTCGGCAGTTCGTGGGCATGGGCCAGGATCAGGTATTGCACCAGGAACTCGATGTCGATGATGCCGCCGCGGGCGTGCTTGACGTCGTCTTCCCGTGCCGGGTGCGATTCGAGCATGCGCTGGCGCATGGCCAGCACGTCCTCGCGCAGCACGGCAGGATCGCGGTGCAGGGTGAGGACGTCGTGACGGATGGCCTCGAAGCGTTCGCCGATGGCGGCATCGCCGGCGACGAAGCGGGCCCGGGTCATGGCCTGGTGCTCCCACACCCAGGCGTCGTGGTGCTGGTATTTCTCGAAGGCTTCCAGCGAGCTGACCAAGAGGCCGCTGGAGCCGTTCGGGCGCAGGCGCAGGTCGATGTCGTACAGGATGCCGGCCGAGGTGACGCTGGTGAGCCAGGTCGACATCTTGCGCGTCAGGCGCGAATAGAGGTCGGCGGCGTCGGGGTGGGGGTCGTCGTGCAGGAAGATGATGTCGAGGTCCGAGGCATAGCCCAGCTCTTTGCCGCCCAGTTTGCCGTAGCCGATGATGGCAAAGCGCGGGACGTCGCGGTGTCGTGTCGGCATTTCCAGCCAGGCGTGGCGCAGGGTGGCCTCGAGTACGGTATCGGCCAGCCGGGAGAGCTCGTCGGACAGGGCCTCGACCGTCCACATGCCGGCCAGATCCTGTGCCACCAGGCGGAAGGTCTGGGTGTGCTTGAAGTGGCGCAGCGCGTCCATCTTGCCCTCGGTGTCGCCAGGGTTGGCCGAAAGCTGCTCTTCCAGCTGCGCGGCCAGTTGCGGCCAGTCCGGGGTGGCGTAGAGCACGCGGGCGTCCAGCAACTCGTCGAGCAGGATGGGATGGCGGGTCAGGTAGTTCGACACCCAGGAGCTGCTGGCGTAGAGCGAGGCCAGGCGCTGCAGCGTCTGCGGGTATTCGGTCAGGAGCGCCAGATAGGAGGCACGGCGGCTGATTGTTTCCAGCAGGGTGATGATGCGGGCGAGCGTGACGTCGGGGTGCGGCAGTGCTGCCGCGACCTCGATCAGCGGCGGGATCAGCGCGTCGAATTTCTTGCGGTTGGCGAGCGGCATCTGCTGGTAGCGTTGGCTCGCTGCCAGGCTCTTCAGCTGCTGGGCGACGCTGTTGCCGTCCTGGTACCCCAGGCGGGCGAGTTGTTCCGGGATGCTGTCGTCGTCGCCGATGTCGCACCACAGCGGCGTCAGCGGGTGGGCGACGGCGTTTTCGGTCGGCAGGAAGAAGACCTGTTCGAAGTGGCGGGTGATGTGGCGGCGATGGATGTTGAGGGCGTCCATGAACGCCTGCCAGTCGGCAAAGCCCATGCTGCCGGCGATCTTGGCGCGATTTTCCGCCGAGGAGGGCAGCGTCTGGGTCTGCTGGTCGTCCAGGTATTGCAGGCGGTGTTCGAGGTTGCGCAGGAACACGTAGCCTTCCATGATCTCGTGCACCGCGTCGGGCTCGAGCAGGCGCATCTCGGCCAGGCGGGCGAGGGTTTCACGGGTGCTCTTGAGCTGCAGGCCTTTCTCCCGGCCGCCCCGGATCAGCTGGAACACCTGGGCGATGAACTCGGCTTCGCGGATGCCGCCCGGCCCCAGCTTGATGTTGTCGGCCATGTCGCGCCGTGCCACTTCACGGCGGATTTGCACGTGCAGTTCGCGCATCGCGCCGTAGGCGTTGTAGTCGAGGTACTTGCGGTAGACGAAGGGGCGCACCAGTTCGGCCAGGCCGTCGGTATCACCGGTGAGCGCCTTGGCCTTGATCCACGCGTAGCGTTCCCATTCGCGCCCTTGCGACAGCAGGTAATTTTCCAGGGCGGCGAAGCTCATCGCCAGCGGGCCGGAGTCGCCGTAGGGGCGCAGGCGCATGTCGACGCGGAACACCTGGCCATCGGGGGTCTGGTCGTTGATGAAGCGGATGATCTGCTTGCCGAGCTGGGTGAAGTACTCGATGTTGCTGATGCGGCGCCCGCCGTTGGTCTCGCCGTTTTCCGGGTAGATGAAGATCAGGTCGATGTCCGAGGAGACATTGAGCTCGCCGCCGCCCAGCTTGCCCATGCCGACGACGATCAGCTCCTGGACCTGGCCGCTTTCCTCGCCGATCGGTTGGCCATAATGGGAGAGCGCGGCGTGGGCGACGACCAGCGAGCGCTGCACGGCGAATTCGGCCAGCTCGCTGATGGTGCCGACCACTTCGTCGAGCCCGGCCAGCCCGCCCAGGTCGCGGCTGATCAGGCGCGCCATGACGGCCTGGCGCAGCTGCCGCAACCGTGACATGAAGAGCTCGGGAGCCAGGGATGTGGTCCAGTCGGTAAACTCCTCCATTTCCTGCCGGTCAAACGGCATATGCAGCCGGGCGGTGAGGCGCTCGCGCTGCTCGGGGTGCGCATCGAGCAGGCGACGCAGGTAAAGCGAAAAGTTGCAGCTGCTGTCGATGGTAGGGACGGGGTTTGCTGGCATAATGGCTCCGCTTCTGATCGTTCGGTCCGGTCATTTTTCTCATTGTGTAATGGTTCTCTTTCTTGGAAAAGCGTCGATTGTCTTTTCGCCGGCTGCCGGTGGTCGCGTCCCTCAAATTTGTGCTGCGCTGGGGCGGGGTGCTGCTGGCCGGCGGTAGCGTAGTGCTGGCGGCAGCCTTCGCCGCGTTCACTTTCTGGTTTTTGCCTAACCTCGAGCAATATCGTGCCGAACTGGCGTCGCTGCTGTCCCGCCAGACCGGGCGGGTGGTGACGATCCGGCAACTGCAAGGGCAGTGGGCCGGCGTGGCCCCGCAGCTCGACCTCTATGGCGTCACCATGGCCAATCCGCGCGATGGCGCGGCGCTCAGCTTCGAACGCGTCAGCCTGACGCCGGCATGGCGCAGCCTGCTGGTGTGGTCTCCCCGCTTTGCGCATATCGTGGTCGACGGACCGGTGGTCGACCTGTCGCGTGGGCGTGACGGCGTGATCTACCTGAACGGTTTCGATATCTCTTCCGGTGGCGCGGGGCGGGCCGGCGACGGCAGCGCCGCCAACTGGTGGCTCAACCAGCCTTCGCTGGTGATCAACAACGCGCGGTTGTCGTGGCAGGACGACCTGCTTGGCCTGCCGCGCTTCCGGCTGGACAAGGGGCAGGCCGAATTCAGCAGCGGCTTGTTCGGCCACGGCTTGAAAATCACCGGCCAGCCTTCGGCCGCGCTCGGGCGAGCCATCGCGCTGTCGGCACAGTGGCGCGGTGACGACGTGCGCACATGGAAGGAATGGCAGGGCGAGCTGAGGGTCGACTGGCAGGGGGTCAAGGTGAGCCCCTGGTCGCGCTACCTGAAGCAGTGGGGCGGGGTGCGTTCCGGCGAGGGCGACGGCGTGTTCCAGGTGGCGTTCAGCCAGGGCCGCATCGACCGGCTCAAGGCCAATGTCGCCCTCAAGAACGCGGCCTACGCGCCGACCGATGCCGGCGAGCTCAACGTTCCCAAGCTGGGCGGCCAGCTGGAGGTGGTGCGGGATGGCGGCAAGTACCAGATCGAGGCACGTGATCTGACCCTGGCCAGCGCGACGGGGCTGGCTTTCGATCACTCGCGCGTCTCGGGGTTCTGGGCCGAGGATGGCGGCGACTTGAAACTGGACAACGCGTCGCTGACGCATCTGACGCCGCTGATCCACGCCGTGGGCGCGGACAAATCGCCCTTGTTTGGCAAATTCACGCCCTCCGGCCAGTTGCACGATGTCAGCGTCAGCTGGCAGGGCCGACTCGAGGCGCCGGTCAAGTACAGCGTGGCGAGCGGATTCCAGCAGCTGGCCTGGGCCGAGACCGGGCCCGTTCCCGGGGTGGCCGGGGTGACCGGCCAGATTCGCTTCGATCAGGCCGGCGGCCGCCTGCAACTGGATGCCGGGGCGTCGTCACTGCAGCTGTCGCGGGTGTTTCCGCAGCCGATCGGTTTCGAGCATCTGAAAGCCGATGTGGAATGGGCACGGGTGGCCGGCGGTGTCGACGTCACCTTCCGGCAGCTGAATTTCGGCAACCGCGACCTGCAAGGTTGGCTGTCCGGGCTGTACCGCTATACCGGCCATGGGGCGGGGCAGATCGATCTCAAGGCCGGTATCGACCGGGTGCGGGCCGTACGTGTGCCCGACTACCTGCCGTATGCCGCCGGGGCCGACACCATCCGCTGGCTGCGTGCCGCGCTCAAGGACGGCGAGGCGCGCAAGGTGACGCTGCAGCTCAAGGGCAATCTGGACGATTTCCCCTTCAAGGGCGGGCGCAACGGCGAGTTCCTGGTGGAAGCCCAGGTCGAGCATGGCCAGCTCGAGTACCAGCCAGGTTGGCCGAAGCTCGACGACATCGAGGCCTTGCTGCGCTTCCACAACGAAAAGATGGAGATCGTGTCGCCGCGCGCCACGACGCTGGGCGTGCCGCTGCGCGACGTGACGGTCGGCATCGCCGATCTCGGCGCCGTCGCACCGCTGCTCGACATCAAGGGCCGGGCGCAGGGCGAGCTCGCCAAGCTGCTGGCGTTCACCACGCACAGCCCGGTCGACGGCTGGCTGGGTGGTTTTACCGGGCAGATCCAGGCGGCCGGGCCGGCACGGCTCGACCTCACCATTGCGGTGCCCCTGTCTGCTGCGCAGACGAGCCGGGTGACCGGGGACCTGTCGTTCGTCGACAACCGGCTGGCCTTCACGCACTGGCCGATTCCCGTCGCCGACGGTGTGCGTGGCGTGCTGCGCTTTACCGAGAAGGGCGTGTCGAGTAACGGCCTCAGGATGACCGCGCTGGGCGGCCCGTTCACCCTGCGGGCGGCGACCGATCCCGGTGGCCGGATGACGTTCCGCATGGATGGGGAGGCCGACTCGGGGCAGGTGTTGCAGGGGTACGTGCCGTTCCTGGCACCGTACGCCGCCGGCCGTTCCCGCTACAGCGTCAATTTCCAGGTGGGCAAGGGGCTGGAAGGCCTGAACGTGCGCTCGGACCTGGCCGGCACCGCCATCACTGCGCCGGCCCCGGCCAGCAAGGCGGCGGGCGAGGCGTGGCCGCTGACGGTGGAGGTGCTGCCTGCCAAGGCGCCGGCGAGCGGCTGGCAAGTGGGGTTCGCTGTCGACAACAAACGCGCCGGCGGTCGGCTGCGGCTGACCGAGGACGGCGCCCTCAGCGCGGCGCTGGTGGCGGTGGGGCGCCCGGTGACCGACCCGCCGGCTCCGGGGCTGACGCTGCGTGTAGCGCAGCCGGTGATTGCGCTGAAACCATGGCAAACCCTGCTCAAGAGCCGGGGTGTCGGCTCGGGTGGCGGGGCGGTCGACTGGCCATGGCGGATCGAGCTCGATACCGGGCGGCTCGAGGTGGGGGCACGCCAGTTCTCCGGGGTCTCGGCGCGGCTCGCGCGCCAGCCGGGGCAGGCCTTCTGGCACATGAATTTCGGCTCGGACCAGTTGGTTACCGAGGCCGATTACTACCCGCAGGGACAGGGCCGGCTCAAGGCCAAAATCGCCCGTCTGGCCTTGCCGCTGCCGGCCAGCGCCTCGCAGGTGCTGGCGCCGGCGGCTCAGGGCGAAGACGAGAGCTTGCCCGAGCTGGACGTCGAGGTGGGCAATCTGCTCTATAGTGGCAGAAGCGTCGGCAAGCTCGAGCTGCATGCGGTGCAGTCCGGCAAGGATTGGCTTCTCGACCGCTTCGTGCTGCGTTCCGACAGCGGTCTGCTGCAGGGGGCGGCGCGTGCCAGCGACGGTGCCACGCCACGGGTGGACGTCGACTTCAAGCTGGAATCCGCCAACCTGGGCGAATTGCTGGGGCGCTTCGGTTACGGCGACACCTTCCGCAAGGGCGAGGGGACGCTGGGCGGCAAGCTGCATTGGCCTGGCGGGCTGACCGATTACGAATTGCCGCGTGTATCGGGCGAGATGACGGTCGACTTCCGCAACGGGCGCTTTGCCAAGGTGAATCCGGGGGCGGCGCGTCTGCTCGGTGTGATCAGCCTGCAATCGCTGCCGCGCCGCATCCGCCTCGACTTCACCGACATGTTCAGCGACGGCTTTGCCTTTGATTCGCTGACCGGGCGGGCCGCCATCAGCAACGGCGTGTTCACGTCCGACAACGTGGCGATGAGCGGCCCGTCCGCCGCCGTCGGCATCAAGGGGCGTGTCGACCTGAACAACGAAACCCAGGATATCCGGGTGCGGGTCGAGCCGCGCTTGTCGGAGAGCGTGGCGCTGGCGACCGGCGCGGCCTTGCTGAACCCGCTGGCCGGGGTGGCGGCGCTGGCGGCGCAAAAACTGCTGCAGGACCCCGTGGGCAAGATTTTCTCGGTAGACTACGAGGTAAAGGGGTCGCTCGCCGACCCGGTGGTCAACAAGGTCGGTACGGTAAGGTCCGATCAGGAAAAGACAAAATAGCCATGAAGCAAAAATTTACCGCCGCCGCCGTGCAGATGGTGTCGGGGACCGATGTTTCGGCCAACCTCGACGCCGCGGCGCGTCTGGTTGCCGACGCTGCACAGCAGGGGGCGAGCCTGGTTGTGCTGCCCGAGTACTTCTGCCTGATGGGCGAGCAGGACAGCGACAAGGTGGCGCAGCGCGAAGCGTTCGGCGCCGGCCCGATCCAGGCTGCGCTCGCCGCTATGGCGCGCCGCCATGGCATCTGGCTGGTGGGCGGTACCGTGCCGCTGGAGTGCCCGGAGCCTGACCGGGTGTTCAACAGCACGCTGACCTACAACCCGCAGGGCGAGGTGGTGGCGCGTTATGACAAGATCCACCTGTTCGGATTTACCGGTACCGGTGAGAGCTACTGCGAATCCAACACCATTCGTCCCGGCACCGAGCCGGTCAAGGTGGCCACGCCGCTGGCCGACATCGCCTTCAGCATCTGCTACGATTTGCGCTTCCCCGAGCTTTACCGCGGCCTGTCGCCGGTCGATGTGATCGTGCTGCCGGCCGCCTTCACCGCCACCACCGGCGAGGCGCACTGGGAGCCGCTGATCCGCTCGCGCGCCATCGAGAACCAGTGCTACCTGATCGCCTCGGCGCAGGGCGGCACCCACCAGAACGGCCGCAAGACGCACGGCCAGTCGATGATCGTCGACCCCTGGGGCCGCATCCTGGCCCAGCAAGACAAGGGCGAGGGTGTGGTGCTCGCCGAGATCGACCCTTCCGTTATCCAGTCGGTACGCAGCCGCCTTCCGGCGCTGGCGCACCGCGTACTGCCGTGAAAGATTCCATCATGCAAGACGTCTCCTCTATCGCCCGAGAACTGCTGCTGGCCCCCTCCGGCCTCGACGAGCGTGATCTCGAGCGCACCCTGGCGCGCATGACCGAGCACCAGGTCGACTATGCCGATCTCTATTTCCAGTACACCCGCCACGAGGGTTGGAGTCTGGAGGAGGGCATCGTCAAGTCGGGCAGCTTCAATATCGACCAAGGTGTCGGGGTGCGCGCCGTGGCGGGAGAAAAGACCGCCTTCGCCTATTCCGACGAGATCAACACCGAGGCGCTGACGCGTGCCGCCGACGCGGTGCGCGAGATCGGGCGCAGCGGTGGCAGCGGGTCGGTGGGTTCGGTTTCTCCGCGCAGCAGTCGAGCGCTGTACCCGGCGCTCGATCCTTGTGCCAGCCTCGAGGCGGCGGCCAAGGTGGCGCTGCTGGAAAAGGTCGAGAAGCTGGCGCGCGCCATGGACCCGAGCATCATCCAGGTGATGGCGGGCCTGGCCTCCGAGTACGACGTGATCTACCTGGCGCGCCACGACGGCGTGCGCGCCGCCGATGTGCGCCCGCTGGTGCGCATGTCGGTGTACGTGATCGCCGAGCAGGACGGCCGGCGCGAGTCCGGCAGCAGCGGTGGCGGCGGCCGGGTCGATCTGTCGCATTTCACCGATGAAGTGGTCGAGCGCTACGTGCGCCAGGCGGTCGAGCAGGCCAAAGTGAACCTGCAGGCGCGTCCGGCGCCGGCAGGGCAGATGACCGTGGTGCTCGGCCCGGGCTGGCCGGGGGTGTTGCTGCACGAGGCGATCGGCCACGGCCTGGAGGGGGATTTCAACCGCAAGGGCACCTCGGCGTTCAGCGGCCGCATCGGCCAGCGCGTGGCGTCGCCCGGGGTGACGGTGGTGGACGATGGCACCCTGGCGTCGCGGCGCGGCTCGCTTGCCATCGACGACGAGGGCAACCAGACCGAGTGCACCATGCTGATCGAGGACGGCATTCTCAAGGGCTATATGCAGGACGAGATGAATGCCCGACTGATGGGGGTGGCACCGACCGGCAACGGCCGGCGTGAGTCTTACGCCCACATTCCGATGCCGCGCATGACCAATACCTACATGTTGGCCGGCCAGCACGATCCGCAGGAGATCATCGCCTCGGTCAAGGACGGCCTGTACGCGGTGAATTTCGGCGGCGGCCAGGTGGACATCACCAGCGGCAAGTTCGTGTTTTCGGCGTCGGAGGCGTGGCGCATCGAGGACGGCAAGCTGAGCTACCCGGTCAAGGGGGCCACGCTGATCGGCAACGGTCCCGACGTGCTGCACTACGTGTCGATGATCGGCAACGATCTGCAACTCGACGCCGGGGTCGGCGTGTGCGGTAAGGAAGGGCAAAGCGTGCCGGTGGGCGTGGGTCAGCCGACGCTGCGCATCGACGGCGGGCTCACGGTGGGTGGTACAGGCGGCTGAAGCGTCGAATCGCCGGAGTGAACGAGAAGGGGGCATCGTGCGATGTCCCCTTTTTTCATTAGGGCGGGGTGGCCGGCGGGGCGCTCAAGCCGGAGCACCGCGGTTGCTTCTTCACTGGTGCCGGCAAGGCCGGGTGCTCCGGCTAATTGCCCGGGTAGAACTCGATATTCTGTTCCCGGTACAGATCGTAAATCATTTCCAGCAATGCCTTGATGTCGTCCGATTCATCCAGCAGGCGAGTGCTCAGGATGATCGGCGACACCAATTGCGGGTCGTCCAGTTCCATGTAGCTGACATCTTCCCGCTTCAACCCTTTCACGCTGCTGGGCACGATGGATACGCCCTCGCCGGCCGCGACCAATCCCAGGGCGATCTGCAGTTCGCGCACCTCGTAAATCGATTTCGGTTCAATCGCCCTGTCGTGAAAGGCCGCCAGCACCTGGTCGGCGAAGCTCGGACGCGGGCTCTTGGGGAAAATGATCACCGTTTCCATCGCCACATCCTTCAGCGATAACACCGGTTTGGCCAACAGCAGGGGATGCCCTGACGGCAGCGCCACCATCAGGCGCTCATCGCGCAGCAGGATGCGGCGCACGTTGGGGTCCTCGTGGCGGATGCGGCCGAACCCGACGTCGATGCGTCCCTCCTTGAGCGCCTGGATCTGCTCCATGGTGGTCATGTCGTGCAGGCTCAGTTCGATCTCGGGAAACCGCGTTCTGAAGCGCCGGATCACCTTGGGCAGCATGCCGTACAGCGTCGATGCGACGAAGCCGATCGACATCTTCCGCTCGATTTTTCCCACGCGCTGGGTCATGGCCGCGAGCTCGGCGGTTTGCGCCAGCAGCTGCTGGGCGTGCGCATAGAAGAAGCGCCCCGCCTCGGTGAGCTTCAGCGGCCGGGCATTCCGCTCGAATAACTGCACCCCCAGATCCTCCTCCAGCTGCTGGATTTGCCGGCTTAGCGGCGGCTGGGCGATGTGCAGGCGTTCGGCGGCCCGGGTGAAGTTCAGTTCCTCCGCCACGGCGATGAAATAGCGTAAATGGCGCAGCTCCAAAACCATACCTCCCAGGTATAAAAGTGATACTAAATCAGTGTTGGACGGTGTGAAATCAACTACTTATGCTTCGTACCAGGTCAAACAGATTTACTTCCATATCCTAAAGACATGATCAGATCAATCGAAACCATTCTAGTCGATGTGCCCACCATCCGCCCGCACAAGTTGTCGGTGGCCACCATGAACACCCAGACCCTGGTGCTGGTGCGCGT
>NZ_JBYSWM010000023.1:0-60482 GCF_058781125.1 Pseudogulbenkiania sp. FW507-F1
TGATCCCGCCGGGGCCCGGCTTTGTCGAGGCACCGCCGGAACTCGCGATTCGCTAGCGTCGAATCGCTCAGACAGCCGGCGGTTTAAAACCTCGACAAAGCCACCCGTCGGCACGGCAGAAGGGGGACCCGCTACTGGCGCATTGAGCGGGTTGATTTGATGCGGTGAAAAGACAAATCTGGAGGGATTCCGGCACGGTTGGCCGAAGAGCACGGCCAATGTCTTTGGCCAATGCAGTAGAGAATATCCTCATCTCTTCCTTCGCCTGTTATTCCCAAAGCTAAGACATGACCGATGCGCCCCATCGGCCCTTCTGCCGCGCCGGCTGGATGGCGGATGGCGAGGTTTTAAGCCGTGCGCTGTCTGAGCCGTTCGTCGTTAGCGAACGGCGAGTTTGCACGGCGCCTCGCCAGCCTCCAGCCAGACGGAAACAAGCGGCGGTGGGCTCGCCTTTGGGGGTGAAGGGGGAATTTGGCGACGCAAATTCCCCCTTCCCGTCCGCCGGGCGGAACCGGCAAACCCCACACCTCAGCCCCCTATAGGAATTGCCTATAACTCAGCCAGACGGCCCCTACCCTGTGCGAAAAACCGCACACCTCCCCTCCCCTTGTCTGATCTTTCGCCCACACCCCACGCCAGAAAAAAACAAAACAACAATAATTCAATAACTTACAAAAAACCGCCCCATGGCACGCTTCCTGCAAACCAGTACCGCAAGGACACCGCCGAGTGTCCTGTTCAGTACAACACCGAAGGAGACAAACCATGCTGCGTCATACCACCGCCATCGCCGTTTTCTGCGCCCTCGCCGCGAGCCAGGCCGCCAGCGCCCAGGACACCGTGCGCCTCGGCAACCTCAAGTTCGCCCACTACGGCGCCGTGTCGTACATGAAGGAAATCTGTGGCAAGTACAACATCAAGCTGGAAGAGCGCCTATTCGCCAAGGGCACCGACATCATGCCGGCCATCATCGCCGACGAGGTCGACGTCGCCGCCTCCGGCGCCGACGCCTCGATTTCCGGCCGCGCCAACGGCGTGCCGATCTACGTCGTGGCCGGCTTCGCCAAGGGCGGGACGCGCATCGTGGCCCAGGCCGAATCCGGCATCAAGACCCTGCGCGACCTGAAGGGCAAGAAGGTGGGCGTCACGCGTGGCAGCCCGCAGGAACTGCTGCTCCTGGCCGAACTGGAGAAGAACGGCCTGAGCTGGTCGGACAAGCCCGGCAAGGACGTGCAGCTGGTCTACCTCTCCTACCCCGACCTCAACCAGGCGCTGGCAGGCAAGCAGATCGATGCCATGAGCCAGTCCGAACCGCAGTCGTCGCAGGCGATCCGGAAGCAGTTCGGGCGTGAACTGATGAAACCCTACGACACCCCGATGGGCGAGCCGGTGCGCACGCTAGTGATGAGCGAAAAGCTGTACAACAAGCGCGACGTCGCCACCCGGCTGATGAAGTGCTTCGTCGAATCCACCAGCACCTTCAACAAGAATCCGCCACTGGCCGAGAAATACGTGCGCGAGAACCTGTTCAAGGGCCAGCTGAGCGCCGAGGACTTCCGCGACGCGATGGACAACGCCGATTACACCTACGACGTCACCCCGCTTCACCTCGACGTCACTACCCACTTCATGCAGAAGTTCGGCATCGGCCACTGGGCCAAGACGCCCAAGGCGGTGGAGTGGGTCAAGCTCGACCTGCTGCAGCAGGCCAAGAACGAACTGAAAGTGAAGTGAGGATCATCATGCAACAACACCTGAAATCCTTCGTGCGCGGCGCCATCGTCCCCGTGGTCGTGCTGCTGGTCTGGGAGGCCTGCGCCCGCGCCGGTCTGGTTTCACCCATCGTGCTGCCGGCGCCGTCGGCGGTGGCCGCCAAGTGGTGGGAAGCGCTGCTGTCTGGCGAGTTGGTGCACGACTCCATCGCCAGCCTGTACCGCGTGGTGGTGGGCTTTGTGGTCGGTGCCGCGCTGGCGCTGCCGCTGGGCCTGACCATGGGCTCGAGCCCGCGTCTCTACGGCCTGTTCAACCCCATGCTGCAGCTGTTGCGGCCGATCCCGCCGATCGCCTACATCCCGCTCGCCATCCTCTGGTTCGGCCTCGGCAACCCGCCCTCGGTGTTCCTGATCGCCATCGGCGCCTTCTTCCCGGTGTTGATGAACACCATCTCCGGGGTGCGCCACGTCGACGGCATCTACCTGCGCGCGGCGCGCAACCTGGGCGTGGGACGGCTGGCGCTGTTCACCCGCGTGATGCTGCCGGCGGCGACGCCCTACATCCTGACCGGGGTGCGCATCGGCATCGGTACCGCCTTCATCGTGGTGATCGTGTCCGAGATGATCGCGGTCAACGACGGCCTGGGCTACCGCATCCTGGAAGCGCGCGAGTTCATGTGGTCGGACAAGATCATCGCCGGCATGATCACCATCGGCCTGTTGGGGCTGGCGCTCGACAGCGCGATGAACGCGCTCAACAACCACCTGCTGCGCTGGCACCGCGGCCTGGAACACTGAGGAACACCACCATGCAGAACCCGCAAATCGTCGTCAGCGACGTCCAGAAAGTCTTTCGCACCCAGGAACGCGACGTGGTGGCGCTGAAGGACATCAACCTCACCATCAAGCAGGGCGAGTTCGTCTGCCTCTTGGGGCCGTCCGGCTGTGGCAAGTCCACCCTGCTCAACGCCATCGCCGGCTTCTCGCTGCCCTCCTCCGGCTCCATCCAGGTGGACGGCCAGGCCGTCACCGCGCCGGGGCCGGAGCGCGGCATGGTGTTCCAGGAGTACGCGCTGTTCCCGTGGATGACCGTGGCGCAAAACGTCGCCTTCGGGCTGGAGGTCAAGGGCATGAGCAAGGCCGCCATGGCGGAGCGCGTCGACAGCCTGCTCGACAAGCTGCACCTGAAGGACTTCCGCAACCGCTTCCCCAAGGATCTGTCCGGCGGCATGCGCCAGCGCGTGGCGATCGCCCGGGTACTGGCGATGGATTCGCCGATCATGCTGATGGACGAGCCGTTCGGCGCGCTCGACGCGCTCACACGGCGCAACCTGCAGGACGAGCTCTTGCGCATCTGGGCCGAGTTCGGCAAGACCATCATCTTCGTCACCCACAGCATCGAGGAGTCGATCTACCTGGCCGACCGCATCGTGGTAATGACCTACCGCCCGGGCACGGTCAAGCGCGATCAGCGCGTCACCATGCCGCGCCCGCGTGACCCGTCCAGCGCCGCGTTCAACGAGCTCAAGCGCGAGCTGGGGAGCCTGGTGATGGAGGAGCAGCAGCGCCACGCCGCGGCGGAGATGAAGCTGGCCGCCGTGGATTGATTGCCGCACAATCCACGGCATGCCAGCCCTGTCGCTTCCCTCCGTCCTGCCCATCCTGAACCGGCCCCGCCATCGCACCGTACTGGTGGCGCTGGCGGGACTGGCGCTGTGCGCGCTGGTGGCGCTGACGGCCTACACCCTGCTGCTGCGCGGCCAGCTGGCGGCGCAGCGCCAGGCCAACGCCCAGCGTCTCGGCGCCTACGCCCTCAGCCTGGACAACCTGCTCGCCCGCCACGAGGCGCTGCCCTACGTGCTGAGCCTGGACGGGCGGCTGGCCCGGCTGCTAGCGCAGCCCAGCGATGCGGCACTGACGGCTCAGGTGAACCACTACCTCGAAGGGGTGCAGCAGCGCGCCGGGGTGGCGCAGGCCTTCCTGCTCGACCGCAGCGGCCGCACCCTGGCCTCGTCCAACTGGCACTCGCCGCTGAGCCTGGTCGGCAACTCCTACGCCTACCGCCCCTACTTCCAGGACGCCATCAACGGGCGGCCGAGCCGCTTTTACGGCATCGGCAGCACCACCCGCGAGCCCGGGGTGTTTCTGGCCGCCCCGCTGCCCAGCCCGACCGGGCCGATCGGCGTGGTGGTGGTCAAGGTCAAGCTCGACAGCATCGAACGCGCCTGGCAGGCCAGCGGCGACCACCTCGCCCTGGCCGACCGCGACGGTGTGCTGTTTCTCGCCACCGAGTCCGCCTGGCAATATCACACCCTCGCCCCCTTGCCGCCCGCGGTACGCCACCGGCTACATGCCGAGCGCCAGTACGGCGACTACCCCCTGCCACCGCTCGCTGCCGACACCGCCCTGCGCGGCCACGGCGAGCAGCGGCGCCTGCCGCTGGGGAACGGCCGGCGCGAACTGCTGGTGCAGTCCCATCCTGCCGGCCTGCTGGGCTGGCGCGTGCTGCTGTTCAGCGAGTTGGCCGAAGCGCGCCAGAGCGCCGCCGGCGGCGCGGCTGCGCTGGGTTTCGCCACCGCCTTCGTGCTGGCGCTGACGGTGTATTGGCAGCAGCGCCGGCGCCGCCTGGCGGAACGGCGCGCGGCCCAGGCCGAGCTGCGCCGCGTCGAGGCCGGGCTCGAGGCGCGTATCGTCGAGCGCACCGCCGCACTGCAGGCCGCCAACACCATGCTGGGACAGCGCGTGGACGAACTCAAGCGCACCGAAAGCATCCTGCGCGAGACGCGCGACAGCGCGGTACAGGCCGGCAAGCTGGCGGTGTTGGGGCAGATGGCCGCCGGGGTCACCCATGAACTGAACCAGCCGCTCGCCGCGCTCAACACCCTGTCCGACAACGCCGTGAAGCTGATCGAACTGGCGCGCTACGACGAGGCGCGCGACAACCTCACCCTGATCGGCCAGCTCACCGGCCGCCTCGGCCGCATCCTCGGCCAGCTCAAGTCGTTCGCGCGCCAGGCGCCGGCCGATACCGCCGCGGTGCACGTGGCGCAGGCGGTGGAGCACGCCTGCCTGATCGTCGAGCCGCGCCGGCGCGAACTCGATGCGGTGATCGCGACCGACATCGCCCCGGAACTGCAGGCCTGGGCCGACGTGGTGCGGCTGGAACAAGTACTGGTGAACCTGCTGCGCAACGGGCTCGACGCCATGGCCGGCCAGGCCGCGCCGCGCCTCGAACTCCACGCCGTGCGTCACGGCACGCGCCTGCGCTTGACGGTGCGCGACCACGGCCCCGGCCTGCCGGCCGAGGCGCTGGAGCGGCTGTTCGAACCCTTCTACACCACCAAGCCGGCGGGCCAGGGGCTGGGCCTCGGCCTGGCCATCTCGCTGGCCATCGTCGAGAGCTTCGGCGGCACGCTCACCGCCGGCAACGCCGACGGTGCCGGCGCCGTGTTCCGGCTCGACCTGCCGGCGGCCCCCACTTCAGGAGAACCCCTCTCATGACCGACCTCTCGCTGCCGGTGTTCCTGGTCGAAGACGACCCGGTGGTGCGCCACGGCTGCGCCCAGGCGCTGCGGCTGGCGGGCTTTGCCGTGACCGACTTCGGCGACGCCGAGAGCGCGCTGGCAGCACTCGGACAGGCCTCGCCCGGTGCGCTGGTGAGCGACGTGCGCCTGCCCGGACAAGACGGCCTGGCGCTGCTGCTGCAGGCACGCCGCCTCGATCCGGAATTGCCGGTGATCCTGATCACCGGCCACGGCGACGTCACGCTGGCGGTGCAGGCGATGCGCGAAGGCGCCTACGATTTCATCGAAAAGCCCTTCCCATCCGAGCGGCTCGCCGACGTGACGGGACGGGCACTGGAGAAGCGCGCGCTGCAGCAGGAAAACCGCCGCCTGCGCGAGCAGTTGCAGGCGGGCGGCGACTCCCCGCTGATCGGCCAGACCCCGGCGATGCAGAATCTGCGCCGGCTGGTGAGCGCGCTGGCCCCCACCGGGGTCGACATCCTGCTCAACGGCGAGACCGGCTGCGGCAAGGAGGTGGTGGCACGCGCCATCCATGCCGCCAGCGGCCGGCGCGGCCGCTTCGTCGCGCTCAACTGCGGCGCGCTGCCGGAGAGCGTGTTCGAGAGCGAGATCTTCGGCCATGAGAGCGGCGCCTTCACCGGTGCCGCCAAGCGCCGCATCGGCAAGTTCGAGCTGGCGCACGGCGGTACGCTGTTTCTCGACGAGATCGAGAGCATGCCGCTCACGCTGCAGGTCAAGCTGCTGCGGGCGCTGCAGGAACGCACCATCGAGCGCCTGGGCGGCAACGAAGCGATCCCGGTGGAATGCCGGGTGATCGCCGCCAGCAAGGCCGACCTCAAGGCCGAATCCGACGCCGGACGGTTCCGTAGCGACATGTACTACCGCCTCAACGTGGCGCGCCTCGACCTGCCACCGTTGCGCGAGCGCAAGGCCGACATCCCGCTCCTGATGGCGTATTTCCTGCAGCAGGCCGCGACCCGCTTCAACCGCCCGCTGCCGGAGTGGAGCGCGGCCGATCTGGCGCGCTGGCAGCGCCACGATTGGCCGGGCAACGTACGCGAGCTGCGCAACATCGCCGAACGCTACTGCCTGGGCCTAGGCGACGGCCTGGAGGCGGAGATGGCACCCGCTGCGGCTGGCGGCGAGGTCTCGCTCGCCGCCGTGGTGGAGGCGGCGGAGAAAGCCTGCATCGAGACCGCGCTCAGCCGCAGCGGCGGCCAGGTGATCAAGGCCGCCGAGCTGTTACAGCTGCCGCGCAAAACGCTGTACGACAAGCTGCACCGCCACGGTCTCGACCCGGAGCGATATCGCCGCTGATCCGGCGCCATCCTCGAAACAGGCACCACACCCACCGCCGCTCAGAACAGCCCGCTGGTCGCCGAGAAATCGGCGACGCCGCTCACCATGTCGCGCAGCTTCAGCACCACCAGGCGGGTGTCGTCCCGCCGCGACTGGAACGTGTAGTGGAGTGGGGCCAGCGCCGGCTGACTCTCCAGGATGCACAGCTGACCACGCCGCGACAGGGCATGCGCCCACCCCTCCGGCAGAAAGCCGATCCCGACGCCATCGACCAGCATCCCCGCCACCGCCCCCCAGCCATTGCAGGTCAGCCGTCGCTCAATCTCGACCTGCTGGGTGCCGAGCCAATCGTCCAGCAGGCGTGTCGTGCCGGCGCCGAGGTGCAGGGTGATCAGCGGCTGGGCGCAGAGCAGCTCGGCACTCAGCACCCGGCTCGCCCCCACCAGGGCGGGAGACACCACCCACAGGAAATGGGCCTGGCCCACCGGCTGCGACAGCACGGTGCTGCGCGACGAGCGTCCCGCCACCACCGCGAAGTCCAGCTCCCCGTCGCTGACGCGTTGTTCCAGCACGGTGCCGATGTCGACGTAGGGCTCCAGCACCAGGCGGGGAAACGCCTCGCGGGCCTGCGCCAGCAGGCTGGGCAACCACGTCAGCGCTGCCAGCTCGCCCACACCAAAACGGCAGCGCCCGGTCAACCCGCTGTCCTTGCCCAGCGCAAGCACCAGCCGTTCGGCGGACTGCAGCACCTCGGCGGCATGAGGCAGCAGGCGGGCCCCGGCCGGGGTCAGCACGGCGCGATGGCCGCTACGATCGAACAGGCTCTCGCCAAGCGATTGCTCCAGCTCCGCGATACGTTTCGACAGCGAAGAGAGCGACAGATGCAGCCGTTCCGCCGCGACGGCGAAGCTGGCGCAGGTCGCGGCACAGAAGAAGGCGTCGAGTTGCTTCAGGGTCATGGAGGGGAAAGGCGAGGGTTGGAGATGGAAAAATATATCAAAAAAGCGAACAAACAATCTGAAATTTATTCGCTTTATTGAATCAACGGGATTGTCTAGTCTGGCTCCTGACAACCTTGCCGCGTCAGGCCGGCGTCGCGCCGGAACGCGGCGCCACCGAGTGCAACCGGAGTCCCCGACCACCATGACACACACCCCTACCCTCTCCCTGCCCGAATGCCGCGCGACGGCCAGCGCGCCCGCCCGGCTGCCGCGCTCCTTGCGCGGCGTGCTGGCCCTGGATGACTTCGAGGCGCTGGCCAGACAGCGTCTGCCACGTCCCATCTTCGGCTACGTCGCCGGCGCGGCAGAAGACAATGCCTCGCTGCAGGATAACCGCGCCGCCTTTGGCGATTACGGTTTCCAGACCCGGGCGCTGGTCGACGTGTCGCAACGCAATCAGAGCGTGGAACTGTTCGGCCGCCGCTATGCCGCGCCGTTCGGCGTCGCCCCGATGGGGATCAGCGCGCTGTCGGCCTATCGCGGCGACATCGTGCTGGCCCGCGCCGGTCAGGCGGCCAATATCCCCGCCATCCTCAGCGGCACCTCGCTGATCCCCCTGGAGGAGGTCATCGAGCAGGCGCCGGGCACCTGGTTCCAGGCTTATCTGCCGGGCGATCCGGCACGCATCGATGCCCTGGTGCAGCGCGTGGCGCGGGCCGGGGTAGAAACGCTGGTGCTGACCGTGGACATACCGGTTTCGGCCAACCGTGAAAACAACGTACGCAACGGCTTCTCCACCCCCTTGCGCCCCAGTCTGGCGCTGGCGTACCAGGGGCTGACGCATCCGCGCTGGCTGCTGGGGGTGCTGCTGCGCACCCTGCTGAAGCACGGCATGCCGCACTTCGAAAACTCGTTTGCCACGCGCGGCGCGCCGATCATCTCCGCCAGCGTGCTGCGCGACTTCTCGGCGCGCGACCACCTGAGCTGGCCCCACTTCGAGCGCATCCGCCGCCAGTGGAAGGGGGCGCTGATCATCAAGGGCATCTTGAGCGCGGAGGATGCGCGGCAAGCACGGCTGCACGGGGCTGACGGCATCATCGTCTCCAACCACGGCGGCCGGCAGCTGGACGGCGCCGTCTCCCCGCTGCGCGTGCTGCCGGCCATCGTCGACGTGGCGCAGGACATGAGCGTGATGATGGACAGCGGCGTGCGCCGCGGCAGCGATGTCTTGAAAGCCCTGGCGCTGGGTGCACGCTGCGTGTTCGTCGGCCGTCCGTTCAACTACGCGGCGGCCGTGGCCGGCGAGGCCGGGGTGGCGCATGCCTTCCGCCTGCTCTACGACGAGGTCGATCGCAATATGGCGATGCTGGGTGTCAACAGCTGCGCGGACCTGCACGCCGGCCTGCTGCACAGGAAGGCTTAGCCCCGCCTTCACCCCTCAAGCCGGCAAAAAAAGAAGCCCAACCGAGGTTGGGCTTATCAAGTTCACACCGTGTGGGTCTTACAAACTGGGGAAGGCGAACTGCGACGCCTCGTGGCTGGCGCGTTGCGGCCAGCGCTGGGTGATGGCCTTGCGCCGGGTGTAGAAGCGCACGCCGTCCGGGCCGTAGGCGTGCAGGTCGCCGAACAGCGAGCGCTTCCAGCCGCCGAAGCTGTGGTAGGCCACCGGCACCGGCAGCGGCACGTTGATGCCGACCATGCCGACTTCGATCAGATCGGCGAACAGCCGCGCCGCCTCGCCGTCGCGGGTGAAGATGCAGGTGCCGTTGCCGTATTCGTGGGCGTTGATCAGGGCGATGGCCTCTTCCAGGCTGTTGACGCGCACCACGCACAGCACCGGGCCGAAGATTTCTTCCTGGTAGATGCGCATCTCCGGGGTGACGCGGTCGAACAGCGTGCCACCGACAAAGTAGCCCTGCTCATGGCCAGCGACGCGATAGCCGCGGCCGTCCACCACCAGTTGCGCACCGGCAGCGACACCGTCGTCGATGTAGCCCACCACCTTGTCGCGGGCGGCGGCGGTGACCAGCGGGCCCATGTCCAAGCCGCAGCTGGTGCCGGCGCCGATCTTCAGCGCCTGAATCTGCGGGGTGAGCTTGGCGATCAGCGCGTCGGCCACCTGGTCGCCCACGCAGACCGCCACCGAGATCGCCATGCAGCGTTCGCCGCAGGAACCGTAGGCGGCCCCCATCAGCGCGTTCACCGCGTTGTTCAGATCCGCATCCGGCATCAGCACGGCGTGGTTCTTGGCGCCGCCCAGGGCCTGCACGCGCTTGCCGCGCTTGGTGCCTTCGGCGTAGATGTACTCGGCGATCGGGGTGGAGCCGACGAAGCTCAAGGCCTTCACGTCCGGCGCCTCGATCAGCGCATCCACCGCTTCCTTGTCGCCGTGCACTACGTTCAGGACGCCCTTGGGCAGGCCGGCTTCGTGCAGCAGCTGGGCGATCAGCAAGGTGGAGCTGGGGTCGCGCTCGGACGGCTTGAGGATGAAGGTGTTGCCGCAGGCGATGGCGAGCGGGTACATCCACAGCGGCACCATGGCCGGGAAGTTGAACGGGGTGATGCCGGCCACCACGCCGAGCGGCTGGAAGTCGCTCCAGGCGTCGATGTTGGGGCCGACGTTGCGGTTGTACTCGCCCTTGAGCAGTTCCGGCACGCCGCAGGCGTACTCGACGTTCTCGATGCCACGCTTCAGTTCGCCGGCGGCGTCTTCCAGGGTCTTGCCGTGTTCTTCACTGATGAGCTGGGCGATGCGCGCTTCGTTGGCTTCCAACAGTTGCTTGAAGCGGAACATCACCTGCGCGCGCTTGGCCGGCGGGGTATTGCGCCAGGCCGGGTAGGCGGCCTGGGCGGCGGCGATGGCCTGCTGCACGGTGGCGACGTCGGCCAGCGGCAATTGGCGGATGGCCTCCCCGGTGGAGGGGTTGAATACCGCTGCGGTGCGGCTGCCGCCCGCGCTCAGTTCGCCGTTGATCAGATGATTGAGGATGCTCATGGTCGGTTTCTATCTCGCTAAATAGGGTCGGGACGGGGCGTGCGCAGCCCCTCTCCCTTTGGCCTCTCGCTGCCGGAGAGGACGTTGTTCCATGCTGGCCCTGCTGCCAGCCGACGCGCTCACCGTGGCTTGAGTTCGATCTCAATGAACGCGACTTCGTGCGCGCAGGGGTTGATCACGTTGTGCTCGGTGCCGATCAGGCGGGTGTAGCTCTGGCCCGGAACCAGCGCCGCACGCCGTTCGCCGTCGGGCGTTTGCAGCAGCAACTCACCGTGGGTGATCGGCACCACGACGTATTCCATGCCGTGGCGGTGGTAGCCGGTTTCGGCACCGGGGGCAAAGCGCCACTCGGTCACCACCACCTTGTCGTTGTCGATCTGCACCGTGGGGACGGCCAGGGGACGCGCCGTCATCTCAGGCCACCTCGTTGAGGGCTTCGCCCACTGCGTCGAACAGGCGGTCGAGCTCGGCCGGGGTGCTGGTGAACGGAGGGCCGAACTGCAGGCAGTCGCCGCCGTAGCGCACGTAGAAGCCTTTTTTCCACAACTTCATCGCCGCCTCGAACGGACGCACGATGGCGTCGCCGTCGCGTGGGGCGAGCTGGATCGCGCCCGCCAGGCCGCAGTTGCGGATGTCCACCACGTGCTGGCTGCCCTTGACGCCGTGGATGGCGTTCTCGAAGTGCGGCGCCAGTTCGGCGACGCGCGCCACCAGGTTTTCGCGCTTCAGGAGGTCGAGCGCGGCCAGACCGGCGGCGCAGGCCACTGGGTGCGCCGAGTAGGTGTAGCCTTGGGTGAACTCCACCGCGTATTCGGGGATGTTCTGGTTCATGAAGGTGTCGTAGATCTCGTTGCTCGCCACCACCGCTCCCATCGGCACGGCGCCGTTGGTGAGCTGCTTGGCGAGGTTCATGATGTCCGGCACCACGCCGAAATAGTCCGCCCCGAACAGCGAACCGGTGCGGCCGAAGCCGGTGATCACCTCGTCGAAGATCAGCAGGATGTTGTGCTGGGTGCAGATCTGACGCAGGCGCTGCAGATAACCCGCCGGCGGCACGATCACGCCGGCCGAGCCCGCCATCGGCTCGACGATGACGGCGGCGATGTTGGAAGCGTCGTGCAGCTCGATCAGGCGCAGCAGGTCGTCGGCCAGTTCGATGCCGTGCTCGGGCAGGCCACGGCTGAAGGCGTTCTGCGGCAGCAGCGTGTGCGGCAGGTGGTCGACGTCGAGCAGCTGGCCGTAGGCCTTGCGGTTGCCGTTGATGCCGCCCAAGCTGGTGCCGGCGATGTTGACGCCATGGTAGCCGCGGGCGCGGCCGATCAGCTTGGTCTTGCTGGCCTGCCCTTTCAGGCGCCAGTAGGCGCGCGCCATCTTCACCGCGGTGTCGGCGCACTCCGAGCCGGAGTTGGTGAAGAACACGTGGTCGAGGCCCGCTGGAGTCATACTGGCGACTTTTTCGGCCAACCTGAACGACAGCGGGTGGCCGAACTGGAACGCCGGGGAGTAGTCCAGCGTGCCAAGCTGCTGATACACCGCCTCGGCGATCTCCTTGCGGGCATGGCCGGCGCCGCAGCACCACAGGCTCGACAGGCTGTCGAAGATCTGGCGGCCATCGGCATCGGTCAGGTAGTTGCCGCTGGCGGCGACGATCAGGCGCGGGTCGCGTTGGAAATTGCGGTTGGCGGTGAACGGCATCCAGTGCGCACGCAGATCGAGACCGGCGGCGACAGGCGGAACGGCAGGCAGGGGGAAATTCATGGCACGGCTCCCGAAACGGTAAAGTGGCACAGGAAGTGGAAGAAGCGGTGCCTAGCTTGCACCAAGCTGCAAGGCGAGTTAAATCACATTTTTCTTATGTTCAGTTTTGATTTTACTCACCCATCAGCAAGACACACTCCCTCGCCCGGGTCAGCGATGTACCTCCGCCTGTTGCGCCTGTTCAAGACCGTGCTGGAATGCGGCAGCCTCTCCGCCGTCGTGACGCGCCCGGGACGCAGCCCCAACCTGATCCTGGAGCGATTGCTCGAGGAGCTGGCGGGGACGTCCCAAGCCCTCGCCCGCGGCCCCGTTCACGAGTAGCTCAAGCCCTCAGCCTTGCCCCAGAACACGCGGTAGGCGTACACGGTGTAGCCGACGATGGTGGGCAGCACCACCGCCGCGCCCCACAGGATCACGCGCAGCGCCTCGGGGCTGGATGCCGCCTGCCAGATGGTGAGCCGACCGATGACGATATCGGGGAACACGCTGTAGGCCAGGCCCCAGAACGACAGCAGCACAATGCCGACGGTGGCGGCGAACGGCAGCCAGCACAGCGTGTCGTTACCCGCCGCCTGGCGCCGCGCCAGCCTCGGCAGGCTCAGGGCGAGCAGCACGAACAGCGCCAGCGAACCCAGCGGCAACGGCAACAGCAGCAGGAAATCGGGCAGCACGAACCACTTGGCGGCGATGTGCGCGCTCGCCAGCGGCGTGGCGATGGACACCGCCAGCACCGCCAGCCCGGTACCGTACAGCGCGCGGCGCGCCCAGCCGATGGCGCGCGCCTGCAACGCCCCACGTGTTTTCATGATCAGCCAGCCGGCGCCGAGCAAGGCGTAGGCTGCCGCCAGCCCAACCCCGGCCAACAGCGCGAAGCCCCACGCCGCCGCGCCCGGCGCGAAGCCGGTGAGGTAGCGCCCCAGCATCACGCCCTGGCTCAGCGCCGCCAGCAGCGAACCGGCGGCGAAGGCCGCATTCCACCACGGCTGGTGCGGGTCGCGCGCCTTGACGCGGAAGTCGAACGCCACGCCGCGCAGGATCAGCCCGAGCAGCATCAGCGCCACCGGCAGGTAGAGTTCGCCCAGGATGATGCCGTGCGCCAGCGGGAAGGCCACCAGCAACAGCCCCACGCCCAACACCAGCCAGGTCTCGTTGGCGTCCCAGAACGGGCCGATGCTGGCGATCATGGTGTCGCGCTCGGCCTTGGCACCCAGCGGCAGCAGGATGCCCACCCCCAGGTCGTAGCCGTCCAGGATCACGTAGGCCAACAGCGAGATCGCCATCAAGCCGGCGAACACCACCGGCAACCACAGTTCCGCGTTCATGCTTGTTCTCCTGCCAGGTTGGCCGAAAGCGGGAGCTCATCGTGCTTGCCCGCCTTGCGCGCCAGATAGAACACCACCGAGACGTAGCTCGCCAGCAGCACCACATACAGCGCCAGGTACATCAGCAAGGTGGAGAGGATCATGCCGCCCGGCACCGTCGAGGCGGCGTCGGCGGTGCTGAGCACCCCGGTCACCAGCCAGGGCTGGCGCCCGATCTCGGTGACGTACCAACCCGCCAGCGTCGCCAGCCAGCCGGAGAAGGTCATGGCGGTGAGCAGCGTGACGGTCCAGCCCGCCGGCTCGCCGCGCCGCAGCTGCCAGGCCGCGAGCCACGCCGTCGCCAGCATCAGCACGCCGACCGCCACCATCGCGCGGAAGCTCCAGAACACCTTGCCCACCGGCGGGTGCCGGCCGGCGAACTCGTTCAGACCGCGGATCTCGCCGTCCGGCTGGTGCGTGATGATCAGGCTCGCCAGCTTGGGGATGCCGATCTGGTAGCGGTTGGACTGGCTCGCCTCGTCCGGCAGCGCGAACAGCAACAGCGGCGCGCCGCGCTCGGTGTGCCACACCCCCTCCATCGCCGCGAGCTTGGCCGGCTGGTGATGGAAGGTGTTCAGGCCGTGGGCGTCGCCGGCGAGAATCTGCAAGGGGATCAGCAGCGCCGCCAGGTAGACGCCGGTCGTGAGGCTGTGGCGCACCGCCCGCACCCGGTCGCCGCGCCCCCAGCGGTAGGCCGACAGCCCCGCCACCAGGAACGCCACGGTCAGGCCCGAGGCCAGCAGCATGTGGATCAGGCGGTACGGCATCGACGGGTTGAAGATCACCTCCAGCCAGCTGGTGACGTGGGCCTGGCCGTTCACCATGGTGAAGCCGGCCGGGGTCTGCATCCACGAATTGAGCGCGATGATCCAGAACGCCGACACCGTGGTGCCGAACGCCACCAGGAAGGTGGCCAGGGTGTGCATGCGGTTGGACACGCGCGAGCGGCCGAACAGCATGATGCCGAGGAAGGTCGCCTCCAGAAAGAACGCGGTCAGCACCTCGTAGGCCAAGAGCGGCCCCGCGATATTGCCGACGGTGCGCATGTAGCCCGGCCAGTTGGTGCCGAACTGGAAGCTCATGGTGATACCGGACACCACCCCGACCGCGAAGGTCAGCGCGAACACCTTGACCCAGAAGCCGTAGGCCTCCATCCACGCCTCGTCGCGCGTGGCGTTGAAGCGCCATTTGAAGAACAGCAGCACCCAGCCCATGGCGATGCTGATGGTCGGAAACAGGATGTGGAAACTGATGTTGGCGCCGAACTGGATCCGGGCCAGGGTAACGGGATCGAACTCCATGACTCACTCCTCCTTGGCGCCGTCGCGGCCGGCCAGCCGGCCGAGGCTCTGGGTGAACTGCAACACCTTCTGCACCTGCGCCCCCAGCTTCATCAGCCGTTGCAGGGTCTCGACGTCCATGTCGCGGATGTCGGCGAACCACTTGGTCACCAGCTCGATGAGCTGGTACATCTCCTTCATGCGCGCCTGGGCGTGGCGCTCTTCCTCGCTGCCCGGCCGCTCCAGGATCGCCCCTCGCAGCATGGTCAAGGTCGGCTCCACCTCGCGCTTCTGGCGTTCTTCGGCCAAGGTCTTGAAGATCGCCCAGACGTCGTCCGGCGTGGAAAAGTACTCGCGCCGGTCACCGGGCAGGTGCTGCAGTTTGACCAGGCGCCAGGCCTGCAACTCCTTCAGCGCCATGCTGGTATTGGAGCGGGAGCAGCCGATGGCCTCGACGATGTCGTCGGCGTTGAGCGGCTTGGGCGAGACGTACAGCAGGGCATAGATCTGACCGACGGTGCGGTTGATGCCCCAGTGGCTGCCCATCTCGCCGAAATGCAGCACGAAGGATTGGATCAGGGGTGGCAGGTTCATCTTTCTCCAATTTTCAGTAATTTCTGAAAGTTTGATATGGATCATAGACCCGCGTTATTTTTCTTGCAAGCCGCCCTGCCTGCGGCTAGATGTCGCACCCGACCACCCGGGCCATCTCCCTTCGGAGCACCGCGGCAACTGCGGTAGAATGCCCGCTTTTACCCGTCGGACGGCCCCGCAGGTCGTCTGCTCCTGATTTCCACGGACTCGGCATGACCACACCCCAGCACACCCCGATGATGCAGCAGTACCTCGCCATCAAACGCGAGCACCAGGACAAACTGGTGTTCTACCGCATGGGCGACTTCTACGAACTGTTCTTCGAGGACGCCGAAAAAGCGGCGCGGCTGCTGGACATCACCCTGACCACGCGCGGCGCCACGGCCGGTATCCCGATCAAGATGGCCGGCGTGCCCTACCACGCCGCCGAAGGCTACCTGGCGCGGCTGGTGAAGCTGGGTGAATCGGTGGCCATCGCCGAGCAGATCGGCGACCCGGCGCTCGCCAAGGGCCCGGTGGAGCGCAAGGTGGTGCGCATCGTCACCCCGGGCACGCTGACCGACTCGGCGCTGCTCGACGACAAGCGCGACAACCTGGTGCTCTCGCTCAACAGCGTGCGCGGCAAGCTGGGCCTCGCCTGGCTGTCGCTGGCGAGCGGCGAATTCAAGGTGATGGAAACCAGCGTCGACGAGCTGGCGAGCGAACTGGAGCGCTTGAAGCCGGCCGAACTGCTGCTGCCGGACGAAAGCCAGGTCGGGCTGCTGGAGCAGCTCTCGATCCCGAAGAAGAAGCTGCCGACCTGGCAGTTCGATCAGCAGTCCGGGCTGGAGACGCTGATCCGCCACTTCGGCACGCGCGACCTGGCCGGCTTCGGTGCCGAAGAGCTGACCGTGGCGATCGGCGCCGCTGGCGCCTTGCTGGGCTACGTCAAGGCCACGCAGGGGGTGAACCCTGCGCACATCGCCAGCCTGGCGGTGGAAGACGAGAGCGACCTGATCCGCATGGACGCCGCCACCCGCCGCAACCTGGAACTGACCGAAACCATCCGCGGCGAACCCTCGCCCACCCTGGGCTCGCTGCTCGACTGCTGTGCTACCAGCATGGGCAGCCGGCAGCTAGCGCACTGGCTGCACCATCCGCTGCGCCGCCACGGCAAGATCCGCGAGCGCCTCGGCGCGGTGCGCGCGCTGCTGGCGCGCCACGGCGAGGTCGCCGAACAGCTCGCCGAGGTGGCCGACATCGAGCGCATAACCGCGCGCGTGGCGCTGCGCTCGGCGCGCCCGCGCGACCTGGCCGCGCTGCGCGACTCGCTCAAGGCGCTGACCGGGGTGAAAGGGTTGGCCGAACAACTCGACAGCCCACTGCTGCGCCAATTGGCCGTGCTGCTGCCGGCCGACAGCCCGGTGGCCACGCTGCTGGCGAGCGCCATCCTGCCCGAACCCGCCACCTTCCTGCGTGATGGCGGCGTGATCAACCACGGCTTTTCGGCCAACCTGGACGAACTGCGGGCGATCCAGACCAACTGCGGCGAATTCCTGCTGCAACTGGAAGCGCGCGAGAAGGAGCGCACCGGCATCCCCTCGCTCAAAGTCGAATTCAACCGCGTGCACGGCTTCTACATCGAGGTCAGCAAGGCGCAGGGCGACAAGGTGCCGGACGACTACCGCCGACGCCAGACGCTGAAGAACGCCGAGCGCTACATCACGCCGGAACTGAAGGAATTCGAGGACAAGGCGCTGTCGGCCAACGACCGCGCGCTGGCGCTGGAAAAACAGCTCTACGAGACGCTGCTCGACGAGCTGGCACCGCACATCGCCGAACTGCAGCTGATCGCCCAGGCAGTAGCCACGCTCGACGTGCTGGCTGCCTTCGCCCGTCACGCCGAGACGCGCAACTACGTCGAGCCGGAATTCGTCGACGAGGTGCGCCTCGAGATCATCGAGGGTCGCCACCCGGTGGTCGAAGCCGAGGTCGAGCGCTTCATCGCCAACGACTCCTGCCTGTCCGACAGCCGCAAGCTGCTGCTGATCACCGGCCCGAACATGGGCGGTAAATCGACCTACATGCGCCAGACCGCGCTGATCACGCTCTTGGCCCACGTCGGCTCGTTCGTGCCGGCCGACTCCGCCGTGCTCGGCCCGATCGACCGCATCTTCACCCGCATCGGCGCCTCCGACGACCTCGCCGGCGGCCGCTCCACCTTCATGGTGGAAATGACCGAGACCGCCAACATCCTCAACAACGCCAGCGACAAATCGCTGGTGCTGATGGACGAGGTCGGCCGCGGCACCTCCACCTTCGACGGCCTGGCGCTGGCCTGGGCCATCGCCAAGGCGCTGATCGAAAAGAACCGCGCCTACACCCTGTTCGCCACCCACTACTTCGAGCTGACGCGGCTCGCCAGCGACTACCCCGGCGTCGCCAACGTGCACCTCTCCGCCATCGAGCACAAGGACAAGATCGTGTTCCTGCACCACGTCGAGGACGGCCCGGCGAGCCAGAGCTACGGCCTCGCCGTGGCGCAGTTGGCCGGCGTGCCGGGCAAGGTGATCCGCGAGGCGCGGCGGCGTCTCGCCGAGCTGGAAAACCAGTCCGCCGCGACGCAGCAGCCGGACCTGTTTGCGGCACCGCTGCCCACCGCCGCCGTCGAGCCGGAACCGCACCCGGCGCTGGAGCGGCTGGCCGAACTGCAACCCGATGAACTGACCCCGCGCCAGGCGCTCGACCTGCTCTACGCCTTGAAAACGATGCTGAATTAGGTCTGCAAATCAGGCGCCGTTGCCTACAATGAAAACCGGATACACCACTTGTAAAGGAGAGCGACATAATGCAGTCGGAAAGTGCTGTGGCAAACCCGGGGTTGGCCAGACTGTTCGGCGAGGCGGACTCAGGCTCGGCGGTTTCGCTGGCCGGTATCCGTGAACGGGCCAACAAACAATTATCCCGATTTGTCGCCCTGGCACAGCAGCAGCTGGCCCAACGAACCATTACCATCCCGCCTGCGCTCAGTCTGGTAGGGCAGGACGGCGAACTGGTGCTGGAAAGTCAGCACCCGCAAGCCGAGGCGATCCGGGAATGGCTCAAGGGCAATAGCGAGATCGTCAAGAAGTTCAAAGAAGTGGAAGTACTGTTTGAAATCGTGCGGGCGGCAGAACACCCGGGGGTGGTTTTCCCGGAAACGTCGCGCTTTCATGTCGGCCTCACCAGCGCCGGGCCGGTTGCCTACTTCGAAGACAGCAGCGCTCCCCTCTTGAATCACTAAGCCATTCGACCACCCACAGCCAGCGAGGGGACGGCACGCCGTCCCCTTCGCTCTTTCCGCTCACCCGGCGCTCACACCGCGGCAGCCTGGACCGGCTCGACACGCACGCGGCGCGGCGCCAAGCCGGCAGCAAAGCGGTTGACGAAGCGCATCTCCAGCGGATACGGGTAGAAGTCCTCGATGTAGCCGTCGCGGATGCGCTGCTGGCGGGTCTGCCAGAAGCCGGCGTCGAGCAGATCCCGGTGATACTGCAGGAACACCTTCCTGACCTCGGCGTCGCCCAGCAGGAAGGTGGCGAACTCCTCCGGGAACACGTCGCCCTTGGCCACCGGGTACCACACCTCGCCCGACATCTCCATCTCGGGATTGGGCGCCTCCGGGATGCGGCGGAAGTGGCAGTCGGTCATGTACTCGATCTCGTCGTAATCGTAGAAGATCACCCGGCCGTAGCGCGTCACGCCGAAGTTCTTGAACAGCATGTCGCCGGGGAAGATGTTGGCCGAAGCCAGCTCGCGGATGGCGTTGCCGTAGTCGCGCACCGCCTCGGCCTTCTCCTCCGGCGAGGCGTTCTGCAGGTAGAGATTGAGCGGCTTCATGCGGCGCTCGATGTAGACGTGCTTGATGACGATGCTCTGCTCGTCCTCCTCGATCTGCGACGGCGCCAGCTGGCGCAACTCGCGCAGCAGTTCCTCGGTGAAGCGCGCCTTGGGAAACGCCACGTTGGAAAATTCCAGGGTATCCGCCATGCGCCCCACCCGGTCATGGCGCTTCACCAGACGGTACTTGGCGCGCACCGTGTCGTGATCGACTTCCTTGGTAATCCCGAACACGTCCTTGATCAGCTTGAACACGTAAGGGTAGGACGGCAGCGTGAACACCAGCATCACCAGGCCGCGGATGCCCGGCGCCACGATGAACTGGTCGTTGGAATGCTGCAGGTGCTGGATGAAGTCGCGGTAGAAGATGTTCTTGCCCTGCTTCTGCAAGCCCAGCATGGTATAGAGCTCGGCCTTGCTCTTGGTCGGAAGCATCGAGCGCAGGAACTGCACGTAGCCCGACGGCACCGCCATGTCGACCAGGAAGTAGGCCCGGCTGAACGAGAACAGCACGCCGATACGCCACGGCTCGAGCAGCACGGTATCGAGGTAGAGCTTGCCGTCGGCATCGTGCAGCACCGGCACCGCGAACGGATAGTTGGAATTGCCGTTCACCACCTTGCCGAAGATATAGGCGGTCTTGTTGCGGTAGAACGCCGACGACAAGACCTGGATCTGGAAATTGGCCTCGGGCTTTGGCCAACGTCCCTGCAGCTCATCGCGCGCCATGCGCAGCACGTAGCCCAGGTCGCGGCGCAGGCTGGCGAACGGCCGCTTCCAGCCGAAATCCCGCACGATCTGACGCAGCACCGGGCGCAGGCCGTACTGCAGCGGATAGTAGCTGCGGTAGGACGGCGGGTCGGCCTCGATGTACTCGGTGGAAATCGCCGGCCGCACGAAGATGAAATCGTTGTTGAAGTAGTCGCGGTGCAGAATGCGCGTGAACACCGAGTTGAAGAAGGTCTCGGCGCACTCCGGCTGCTTGTGGTTGGTCAACAGGCCGATGAAGTACAGCTTGGCCTGCTGCCAGATTTCGTCGTCCAGCAACTCGGCGTGGAAAACCGTATGCAGCCGCGCCACCGTCTCGCTGACGCGCTCGTCGTAGAACTGGATACGGTCGCGGATGGCCTGCTGCACCCCCTGCCAGTCCCCCTCCTCGAACAGCACCTTGGCCTGGTGGTTGCACTCGCTGAACAGCCGGTAGTGCTTGTCGAAACCCTCGATCAGCGCCAGGGCAATGTCACGCGCGACGGGGTTGTAGTATTCGGGTATCTGCATACGCTCGCCTTTTGCTGCGCAGGCCGCGCCTCGTGCGGCCAACGTCAATCACCAGTCTGCCGGCCATAGCGAACGTACGGGAGCCCTAAGACTTCTTGGCAAACCGGAAGCGCGGCGCCGCACGGCGGGCAGGCGCCGGTTCGGCGGCCTGCCGCCCCGGCTGCTGCACGGGCGCCTTGCCGACGGGTTTAGCATGCCCCGCACGCGGCAAATCGGCAAGCGGCACCTCCAGCCGGCGGAACTCACCCGGCTGCAGTCCATCGAGGCGCCACGGCCCGACCGCCACGCGCACCAGCCGCAGCGTCGGCAACCCCACCTTGGCGGTCATGCGCCGCACCTGCCGGTTTTTGCCCTCGCTGATGATGATCTCCAGCCACGCGTCGGGCACCGTCTTGCGAAAACGCACCGGCGGCTTGCGTTCCCACAGCTGCGGGGGCTCGGAGAGCAGGCGCACCTCGGCCGGCTGGGTGACGAAATCGCCCAGGTTCACCCCGGCGCGCAACGCCTCGAGCTGCTCCTCGGACGGCGTCCCCTCCACCTGCACCCAGTACGTCTTGGGCTGTTTCCAGCGCGGGTCGCTGATGCGGTGCTGCAGCTCGCCATCGCCAGTCAGCAGCAACAAGCCCTCGCTGTCGGTATCCAGCCGCCCGGCCGGGTACACCCCGGGAATGTCGATATGGTCTTTCAGCGTGGGATGCAGCTCGTGCTCCGAGAACTGGCAAATCACGCCGTAAGGCTTGTTGAACAGGATCAGTTGGGGCATGGCGGCACACCGGTAAAAACACAGGAATGCGCGAATGATAACAAGCGCGGCAGGTGCCGGGCAGTGACTGTTCGCACCCGAACCGGAGCACAGCGCCCGAATGGGTGAGCTGACGGCACACCCCTGTTTTCGTTTATTCACATTCCGGCGAGTCGGCGCGCACCAGACGCCCTACCCTGTTTACAGCGCAAAACGAGGCCTCTTAACAGAAAATTGCCGCGAATTAATGAAAATTCCTGCCATTTTTCTAAAGACGACATTTTCAATTTTGTGCCGAATACGGGACTGCTTCTACCCAAACAACCGTTTGAACACCGAATCCACACAGAAAGCGACATCAAAGTTCGGATACGCAACAGAACAGAGCGCTATAATTCGCTTTTGAAAAGCCCCCGAGAGTCTACGGACGACCACCGCAACCCGGCACCGCGTCCGCCTTTCCGCTGCCTTTCGTCGCGCCGGCACCCTCACCCGCCCGGCCGCGCTACGCTCTGACGTCGTAATAATCATGGAGATAGAGTAATGCCTTCGGAACGCCCGACCATCATCTACACACTCACCGACGAAGCGCCCGCGCTGGCAACCAGCGCCTTCCTGCCGATCATCCAAACCTTTACCGGCCCGGCCGGCATCAATATCGATACCGCTGACATCTCGGTGGCCGCGCGCGTTCTGGCCGAGTTTCCCGATTATCTGACCGACGAACAAAAGGTGCCGGACACGCTGGCCGAACTCGGCCGCCTCACGCAGGATCCCGACACCAACATCATCAAGCTGCCCAACATCAGCGCCTCCGTGTCCCAGCTGATGGCCTGCATCAAGGAACTGCAATCCAAGGGCTACGCCATCCCCGACTACCCGGAAAACCCGAGCAGCGAGGAAGAAAAGGCGCTCAAGGCCCGCTACGCCAAGTGCCTGGGCTCCGCCGTGAACCCGGTGTTGCGCGAAGGCAACTCCGACCGCCGCGCCCCGGCCGCGGTCAAGAACTACGCCAAGAAGCACCCGCACTCCATGGGCGAATGGAAGCAGTGGTCGCAGACCCACGTATCGCACATGGAGCACGGCGACTTCTACCACGGCGAAAAGTCCATCACCCTAGATCGCGCCCGTGACGTGAAGATGGAGCTCGTCACCAAGAGCGGCCAGAGCATCGTCTTGAAGCCGAAGGTTGCGCTGCAGGACGGCGAAATCATCGACTCCATGTTCATGAGCAAGAAGGCGCTGTGCGAGTTCTACGAGAAGGAATTGGAAGACTGCCGTCAGTCCGGCATCCTGTTCTCGCTGCACGTAAAGGCCACCATGATGAAGGTGTCGCACCCGATCGTGTTCGGCCACTGCGTGAAGATCTACTACAAGGAAGCCTTCGAGAAGCACGGCAAGCTGTTCGACGAACTGGGCATCAACGTCAACAACGGCATGGCGACCCTGTACGAGAAGATCGAGACCCTGCCGGCCTCCAAGCGCGAAGAGATCATCCGCGACCTGCACGCCTGCCAGGAACACCGTCCGCGCCTGGCCATGGTGGACTCCGCCAAGGGCATCACCAACTTCCACTCGCCGAACGACATCATCGTCGACGCCTCCATGCCCGCCATGATCCGTAATGGCGGCAAGATGTGGGGCGCTGACGGCAAACCGTACGACGCCAAGGCCGTGATGCCGGAATCGACCTTCGCCCGCATCTACCAAGAGATGATCAACTTCTGCAAGTGGCACGGCAACTTCGATCCGAAGACCATGGGCACCGTGCCGAACGTCGGCCTGATGGCGCAGAAGGCCGAAGAATACGGCTCGCACGACAAGACCTTCGAAATCGCCGAAGACGGCGTGGCCAACATCGTCGACCTCGCCACCGGCGAAGTGCTGCTGTCGCAGAACGTGGAAGCTGGCGACATCTGGCGCATGTGCCAGGTGAAGGACGCGCCGATCCGCGACTGGGTCAAGCTCGCCGTCACCCGCGCCCGCAACTCCGGCATGCCGGCGGTGTTCTGGCTCGACCCGTACCGTCCGCACGAAGCCGAGCTGATCAAGAAGGTTGAAACCTACCTGAAGGATTACGACCTCACCGGCCTCGAAATCCACCACATGTCGCAAGTGCGCGCCATGCGCTTCACCCTCGAACGCGTCGCTCGCGGCCTCGACACCATCTCGGTCACCGGCAACATCCTGCGCGACTACCTGACCGACCTGTTCCCGATCATGGAACTGGGCACCTCGGCCAAGATGCTGTCCATCGTGCCGCTGATGGCGGGCGGCGGCATGTACGAAACCGGCGCCGGCGGCTCCGCGCCGAAGCACGTACAACAGCTTCTGGAAGAAAACCACCTGCGTTGGGATTCGCTGGGCGAGTTCCTGGCCCTGGCCGTATCCCTGGAAGAGCTGGGCATCAAGACCGGCAACGACAAGGCCAAGATTCTCGCCAAGACGCTGGACGAGGCCACTGGCAAGCTGCTCGACAACGACAAGTCTCCGTCGCGCCGCACCGGAGAGCTCGACAACCGTGGCAGCCAGTTCTACCTCGCCATGTACTGGGCGCAGGCGCTGGCCGAGCAGAGCGCCGACAAGGAACTGCAGGCCCACTTCGCACCGCTCGCCAAGGCACTGGCCGACAACGAGCAGACCATCCTCAACGAGCTGAAGGCCGTGCAGGGCAAGCCCGCCGACATCGGCGGCTACTACCTGGCCGACGCCGAGAAGTGCAAGGCGGTGATGCGCCCGAGCGCCACCCTCAACGCCGCCCTGGCCGCCACGCTCGCCTGAGCAGCATGACCAGGAAGCTCGCTTCGCGAGCCTTCCGCCAAGACCAAACGCCAGGGCTCCCCTGGCGTTTTTTCATGCCGCTCAATTGAGGACAATCATGTCCCGCCAAGCGTGTGCTCGGCTACAATAAGCGCTACATACATCGGGAAATCGGGTAGTTGTCCCGGCGTGCATCTCCGTTGAGCTAACCAGCAAGAGTAGCCAGCACCGCTCCCGCAGTGCAGAACGGCGAAGGCACCGGGAAATGGCAGACAACAGGTCAATACAGAAGGAGAAGGAGAAACAATGAGTGCATCCCACATCAAGGTTCCCGCCGCTGGCCAGAAGATCATTCCGGGTCAGCCAATTCCGAACAACCCCATCATCCCATTCATCGAAGGCGACGGCATCGGCATCGACATCACCCCGGTCATGATCAAGGTCATCGACGCGGCAGTGGACAAGGCCTACGATGGCCAGAAGAAGATCCACTGGATGGAAGTGTACGCTGGCGAGAAATCGACCAAGCTGTATGGCCCGGACGAGTGGCTGCCCAAAGAAACCTTCGACGCACTGAAAGAATACTCGGTATCGATCAAGGGCCCGATGACCACCCCGGTCGGCGGCGGCATCCGCTCGCTGAACGTGGCCCTGCGCCAGGAACTGGATCTGTACCAGTGCGTGCGGCCGGTGCAGTACTTCCAGGGCGTGCCGTCGCCGCTGAAGCAGCCGGAACTGGTCAACATGGTGATCTTCCGTGAAAACACCGAGGACATCTACGCCGGCATCGAGTGGGCCGCCCAGTCCGAAGCTGCCAGGAAAGTCATCAAGTTCCTGCAAGACGAAATGGGCGTCAAGAAGATCCGCTTCCCGGAAACCTCCGGCATCGGCATCAAGCCCGTTTCCATCGAAGGCACCCAGCGCCTGGTTCGCGCCGCGATCAAATACGCCATCGAGAACGACCGCAAATCGGTCACCATCGTGCACAAGGGCAACATCATGAAGTTCACGGAAGGGCTGTTCCGTGACGTCGCCTACAAGCTGGCCCAGGAAGAATTCGGTGCCGAACTGATCGATGGCGGCCCGTGGTGCAAGTTCAAGAACCCGAATACCGGCCGGGAAATCATCGTCAAGGACGCCATCGCCGACGCCTTCTTGCAGCAGATTCTGCTGCGTCCGGCCGAGTACGACGTCATCGCTTGCTGCAACCTGAACGGCGATTACATCTCCGACGCGCTGGCCGCTCAGGTTGGGGGTATCGGCATCGCCCCGGGCGCCAATATTTCCGACCAGTATGCCTGCTTCGAAGCCACCCACGGCACCGCACCCAAATACGCCGGCCAGGACAAGGTGAACCCCGGCTCTCTGATCCTGTCCGCCGAAATGATGCTGCGCCACCTGGGCTGGAAAGAAGCCGCCGATCTGGTCATCCAATCCATGGAAGCCGCCATCGCCGACAAGATCGTGACCTACGACTTCGCCCGCCTGATGGATGGCGCCACCGAGGTAAGCTGCTCCGCCTTCGGCGATGCGATGATTGCGCGCATGTAATCCCCCCGCTATAGCGGGAGCAAAGGGCTTGCCAAGCGCAAGCCCTTTTCCATTGACTAATGACAAAAAAATAGCCGCCTATTCGCCGCCAATTAGTGCAAGCACAGACACGTAAATTAGTCTAAATTAAATGTGCTGCCACCAAAATAAAAAACCCGCTTATAGCGGGTTTTTTCATCCAGCGCCGGCCTCATTAACCAAGACCGGCGATAACCATGGCGGTTACTGCGGCTGGATATTGGATGCTTGCTTGCCCTTCGGACCGTTCACCACGTCGAAGCTCACGCGCTGCCCCTCTTTCAGGGACTTGAAGCCTTGCGTGTTGATGGCCGAGAAATGCGCGAACAGGTCTTCACCGCCCTCATCCGGGGTGATGAAACCGAAGCCTTTAGCATCATTGAACCACTTGACAATACCAGTTGCCATTTTACTTCCTTGCATTTAACAGGCTGGTGAGGCCGACCAACAAAAGCTTAAAAGCGCTTCGGTTTTACCTAGGGCAAACCTCATTCATTTCAATTAAGCCAAGCACCAGACTCATTTCTACGCAACCGCGGCCCCAGCGTCAAGTCCAAGGTGAAAAGAATTCTCCCCCCCTTGAAAAAAATCCCGGCGGAACCAAAATAAAAGTGAAATGCCTCATTGCTGAAAGCCGCCATGTCCACGCAGTACAAGGACGACGCCCAACTGGAGGCGTCGCGGGCGAAGACACGCCCACCGTCGATGTATAAGGTCTTGTTATTGAACGACGATTACACGCCGATGGATTTTGTGGTACAGATACTGCAACACTTCTTCCACAAGAACCGGGAGCAGGCCACAAGCATCATGCTGCAAGTGCACACCCAGGGCCGCGGGGTGTGTGGTGTTTATACCAAAGATGTCGCCGCGACCAAAGTTGAGCAGGTGTTGCAGTTTGCGAAAGCTCACCAGCATCCGCTCCAGTGCGTAATGGAGGAAAACTGATGATTGCCCAAGAGCTCGAAGTAAGCCTGCACATGGCGTTCATGGACGCTCGACGCAAACGGCACGAATTCATCAGTGTCGAGCACCTGCTGTTGGCGATGACGGACAACCCGTCCGCCGCAGAAGTGTTGCGTGCGTGTGGAGCGAATCTCGATCAGCTGAAAAAACAGCTGACCGATTTCATCGACGAACATACCCCGACCGTGCCCGGCGAGACCGAGGTGGAAACCCAGCCCACGCTAGGCTTCCAGCGCGTGATCCAGCGCGCCATCCTGCACGTGCAGTCGTCTGGCAAGAAGGAAGTAACGGGGGCCAACATCCTGGTCGCCATTTTCGGCGAGAAAGACTCCCACGCCGTGTACTATCTGCATCAGCAAGGTATTTCCCGGCTGGACGTGGTCAACTTCATCTCCCACGGCATCACCAAGCAGCGCTCGCAGCCGACGCCCAACGAACAGCGCGACAACAGCGAGAGCGAAACCGAAGACGCTTCGGCCAACGTCGGCGGGGCGCTGGAGAACTACACCCAGAACCTCAACGCACTGGCACGCGAAGGCAAGATCGACCCGCTGATCGGCCGTGAGCACGAGTTGGAGCGCACGGTGCAGATTCTGTGCCGGCGCCGCAAGAACAACCCGCTGCTGGTGGGCGAGGCCGGTGTCGGCAAGACCGCCATCGCCGAGGGCTTGGCACGCCGTATCGTCAACGGCGAGGTCCCCGAGGTGCTCGACCGCGCCACCGTCTACTCGCTGGACATGGGAGCGCTGCTGGCCGGCACCAAGTACCGCGGCGATTTCGAGCAGCGCCTCAAGGCCGTGATCAAGCAGCTCACCGAAGACCCGCACGCGATCCTGTTCATCGACGAGATCCACACCCTGATCGGCGCGGGAGCGGCGTCGGGCGGCACGCTGGATGCTTCCAACCTGCTCAAGCCGGCCCTGTCGAACGGTTCGCTGCGCTGCATCGGTGCCACCACCTACAACGAGTTCCGTGGCATCTTCGAGAAGGATAACGCTCTGTCGCGGCGCTTCCAGAAGATCGACATCAACGAGCCGACCGTGGAACAGACGGTAGAAATCCTCAAGGGACTCAAATCGCGCTTCGAATCGCACCATGGCGTGAAATACACCCAAGGCGCACTGGTGACGGCGGCCGAGCTGGCGGCACGCTACATCAACGACCGCCATCTGCCGGACAAGGCCATCGACGTCATCGACGAAGCCGGCGCGGCGCAGAAGATCCTGCCCAAGTCGCGCCAGCGCAAGGTCATCAACAAGGCCGAGATCGAGGACATCGTCGCCAAGATCGCACGCATTCCGGCCAAGACCGTCTCGTCCAACGACAAGAACGTGCTGAAGAACCTCGATCGCGATTTACGCAGCGTGGTGTTTGGCCAGGACAAGGCCATCGAGGCCCTGGCGACCGCCATCAAGATGGCGCGTTCCGGGCTGGGCAACCCGCAGAAACCGATCGGCTCGTTCCTGTTCAGCGGCCCCACCGGTGTCGGCAAGACCGAAGTCGCCAAGCAGTTGGCCTACTTCCTCGGTGTCGAGATGCTGCGCTTTGACATGTCGGAATACATGGAGCGCCACGCGGTGTCGCGCCTGATCGGTGCCCCACCGGGATACGTCGGCTTCGAACAAGGCGGTCTCTTGACCGAAGCCATCAACAAGCACCCCTACGCGGTGCTGTTGCTGGACGAGATCGAGAAGGCGCACCCGGACATCTACAACATCCTGCTGCAGGTGATGGACCATGGCACCCTGACCGACAACAACGGACGCAAGGCCGACTTCCGCAACGTGATCATCATCATGACCACCAACGCCGGGGCCGAGTCGCTGTCCAAGCCGAGCATGGGCTTTACCAACGCCAAGCAGACCGGCGACGAGATGGCCGACATCAAGCGCCTGTTCAGCCCCGAGTTCCGCAACCGGCTGGATGCCACCATCCCGTTCCGCATGCTCGACGAGAACATCATCCTGCAGGTGGTGGACAAGTTCCTGATGCAACTGGAACACCAGCTGGCCGAGAAGAAGGTGGATATCCACTTCACCGACATGCTGCGTCAGTACCTGGCCAAGAACGGCTTCGACCCGCTGATGGGCGCGCGTCCGATGGCCCGCCTGATCCAGGACACCATCCGCAAGGCTCTCGCCGACGAGTTGCTGTTCGGCCGCCTGGTGGATGGAGGCGAAGTGACGGTCACCATCGACGCCAACGACAAGGTCGAGTTGCAATTCGACGAGAAGACGCCCTTGGCGGCGGAACCGGCCTGATTCCAAGGGCCTAACCCGTCTCGATCACGCCCGCTCTTGCGGGCGTTTTCCTTGGCTCAACCGCGGGGATGGTGCTGTTCGTGCAGCTGGCGCAAGCGCTCCCGGGCGACATGGGTGTAGATCTGGGTGGTGGAAATATCCGAATGCCCCAACAGCAGCTGCACCACGCGCAAGTCGGCGCCATGGTTGACCAGATGCGAGGCAAAAGCGTGGCGTAGCGTGTGTGGACTGACCGGCGGCAGCCCCTGCCGGCGTGCATACCCTGAAATCAGATGCCACGCCATCTGGCGCGTCATACCCGCCTTGAGACGAGTGACGAACACCTGTTCGCAAGGCACCCCCGTCAGCAAAGCCGGCCGCCCTGTAGCCAGATACCGCCCCAGCCAGTCCTGCGCCACCTCACCCATCGGCACCAGCCGCTCCTTGCCGCCCTTGCCCAGCGTCATCACAACGCCGCTAGTGAGATCGACCTGCTGTAGCGTCAAGCCAACCAGTTCC
Source organism: Pseudogulbenkiania sp. FW507-F1 (assembly GCF_058781125.1). Lineage (NCBI taxonomy): Bacteria > Pseudomonadati > Pseudomonadota > Betaproteobacteria > Neisseriales > Chromobacteriaceae > Pseudogulbenkiania > Pseudogulbenkiania sp. FW507-F1. Next base: position 29,397 of record NZ_JBYSWM010000023.1, read on the forward strand.
GACACCCGCAAGCCAGTCGCGTACAAAACCTCCAGCATGGCACGGTCGCGCAAGCCCAGCGGCGTAGCCACATCAGGAGCCTCCAGCAGCGCGACCACGTGCTTCTCCGACAGACTCTTGGGTAAGGGCTGTCCGTGCTTGGGGCGCTCGAGCGCGGCGGATGGATCGTCAGGGCGTTGGCCGCTGGCGTGCAGATACTGGTAGAACCGGCGCATGGCACTCACCAGTCGCGCCCGGGTGGTGGCCTTCTCCTGTTCGACCCCCTGCAACAAGGCGCGCTGCAAATCCGCCACGCCCGCCTCGATCAAACGCACCCCACCCTCTTCGTCCAGACGCGCCCCCAGCTTGAGCAGGTCGCGACGATACGCTGACAGCGTATTGCGCGACAGACCATCGCTCAGCCACAGCTGGTCGAGGAACAGGTCGATCTGTTCAGCGTTGCTGCTCATGTCTCAACAGCCAGAACTTGATCGACAAGGTCTGCTCCGCGCTCGAATGATTGAAGCCCCCCAAGCCGGAGCGTGCTAGCACGCGGTGACACGGAATCACGATCGGCAACGGGTTGTTGCCGCAAGCCTGCCCTACCGCACGGGCGGAGCTGCCGAGCTGTTGGGCGATGGCACCGTAACTGATGGTAGCGCCAGAAGGAAGCGAGGCAATTGCCTGCCATACCCGTTGCTGGAACGGAGTACCCTGCGGCCGACACGGCAGGTCGAAGTGGAAGCCGGGATGCCGGAAGTACTCCTGCAACTGGCGCTCCACCTCCTCGGCGAGCGAACCCGGCTCAGGTGGCAAAAGCGGGACCGAGGCATCCAGAAACTCGATGCGGCTGACGACCTGGAACGGTGCCACGATGCCCAGGTGGCCAAACGGCGTAGCGATCACAGCGGTATAAGACATGACAGAGCCCGAAAAAAAAAAGCGCAAGGCGGATGCCTTGCGCTCTCATCATAGCCAACGGCCAGGCGATTAGCCTTGCTTGCGGGCCGGCAGCTTTTCCTTGATGCGTGCGGACTTGCCGGTACGACCACGCAGGTAGTACAGCTTGGCGCGACGCACGTCACCACGGCGCTTCACTTCGATCGAAGCAACCAGCGGGGAGTAGGTCTGGAAGGTACGCTCAACGCCTTCGCCGGCGGAGATCTTGCGCACGATGAAGGAGCTGTTCAGGCCACGGTTACGCTTGGCGATCACGACGCCTTCGTAAGCCTGCAGACGCTCGCGGTTACCTTCCTTTACCTTCACCTGAACGATGACGGTGTCGCCTGGGGCGAAAGCCGGAACGGTTTTGCCGATGCGGGCAATTTCTTCTTGCTCGAGTTGCTGGATCAGATCCATGTCAATGCTCCTGGTTTTTCGGGAGATCTTGTTCCTGCTGGTACTCTGCCAGCAGCCGAGACTCCTGTTTTGTCAAAGGGCGGTTTTGCAGCAGGTCGGGACGACGCTTCCACGTTCTTCCCAACGACTGTTTCAACCGCCATTTTGCGATCAAGGCATGATTACCTGACATCAGGATGTCCGGCACCCGCATGCCTTGATATTCTTCGGGTCGGGTATAGTGCGGGCAATCCAGCAGGCCGTCCACGAAGGAATCCTCATAAGCCGACTGGGCATCGTTGAGCACCCCCGGCAACAGCCTGACGACGGCGTCCATCAACACCATGGCGGGCAGTTCGCCACCGGACAACACGTAGTCGCCGATGGAGATTTCCTCGTCGACACGGCGCTCGATCAGACGCTCATCAATCCCTTCGTAACGCCCGCACAGCAGGATGAGACCGGGTCGCTGCGACAGCTCGACCGCCTTGGTGTGGCTCAACGACCGCCCCTGAGGAGACAGGTAGACCACATGGCTCTGTGCCACTCCAGCCTCACGCTGTCGCTCTTCGGCCGCAGCAATGGCGGCTTCCAAGGGCTCGATCAGCATCACCATGCCGGGACCGCCTCCGTAGGGACGATCATCGACGGTGCGGTAATTGTCCGTGGTGAAATCGCGCGGATTCCAGGCACGAAAGCCCCAGATGTTCTGCTCCAGCGCGCGTCGGCTAACGCCGAAGCGGGAAACAGCGTCGAACATCTCGGGGAACAGCGAGATAGCGTCGATCTGCATCAGTCGTCGAGGTTCCAGTCTACCGTGATGCGCTTGTCAGTCAGGTTGACATCGAGCACAAACTGGCCGACGAAAGGAATAAGCCACTCGCCCTTCCCTTCCCGTACCACCAGTACCTCGTTGGCACCGGTTTCCATCAGTTCGACCACCTGACCGAACCGCTGACCGTCCTTGTTGACGACATCCAGGCCGATCAAATCGGACCAGTAGTACTCGTCGTCGGCGGTCTCCGGGAATTCGCTGCGCGGTATGGCAATCTGCATGCCGCGCATGGCTTCTGCCGCCTCGCGACTGTCGACGCCTTCGAGCTTGGCGGCCAGCGCCTTGGGCTGGACCAGCCCGTCTTCGAAACGATAGGATGACCATTGACCATCCCGCCCCAGCCACCAGACCGGGTAGTCGAACAGGCTGTCTGCGGACCCGGTGTCGGCATGGATTTTCACCCAGCCACGAACACCAAAGGCGCCGCGCACATACCCCATCAAGACGAGATCATCGTTGCGCATGCGCCTCAAACCCTGCGTGTATCAGCAGACTGCAATCAGGCAGCTACTTTTTGCTCTTTAACCAGCTTGGCAACGGCGTCGCTCAGTTGAGCACCAACGTTGATCCAGTGGTTCAGGCGGTCAGCGGCGAGGCGAACGCGTTCTTCTTTGTCGTTGGCAACCGGGTTGTAGAAGCCCAGGCGCTCGATGAAGCGACCGTCGCGACGGTTGCGGGAGTCGGTCACCACGATGTTGTAGAACGGACGGTTCTTGGAGCCGCCGCGGGCCAGACGAATCACTACCATTGTCGATTGTCCTTGAATAAAAACGGTATCGTAGAAAAGCCCACGATTTTAGGGCAGTTTTCCCTTATCTTGCAAGCGCTTATTCCGGCCGTGTGTCGGGGCCGGCTACGCCTGCAACACCTTGGTGACCAGCATCAGTGCCCGGTCTTCCGGATGGTACTCGCTGGAGAAGCCCAGTTTGTGCATCAGCTTGAGCATGCCCTTGTTGCCGGAGAGCACCTCGCCACGCATCACTTTCAGCCCCTGATCACGGGCGGCGTCGAACAACGCGCTCATCAGGATGAAGCCGATCCCTTTGCCCTGCCACTGGTCGGCTACCTCCAACGCGAACTCGCAGCTCTCGTTATCAGGGTCGGTGACGTAACGTGCCACGGCCAGTTGCTCTTCCCCTTGCGCCGTCTCGCGGGTCATGGCCAGCGCCATCTCGCGGTCGTAGTCGAGCTGGGTAAAGCGCACCAGCATGCTTTGCGACAGTTGCTTGATGCTGGACATATAGCGGTTGTAGCGGCTTTCCTCGGAGAGGTTGCGCACGAACTCCTGCTGCATCTGCGCATCCTCCGGGCGCACCGGACGGATGGTCACCTGGGTCTGATCCTTGAGGCGGGAGCACACCACCATGTGCGAGGGATACGGCATGATCGCCATGTGACGGTACGGCTTGCCGCCCGCGCTCCCCTTCTGCACGATGATGCGTGCGTCCAGCGCCATCACCCCCTGCTCGTCGGCCAGCAAGGGATTGATGTCCATCTCGCGAATTTCGGGCAATTCGCAGATCATTTCCGAGACCCGCAACAACACCTCTTTCAGCTGGTCGATATCGATTGCCGGCAGGTTCTTGAAGGGGCCGAGAATCTGGCCGATGCGTGTCTTGCCGATCAGGCTCTCGACCAAGTAGTGGTTGAGCGGCGGCAGGGCCAGCGCACGGTCGTTCATGACCTCGACGGCGATACCGCCGGCACCGAAGGTGATGACCGGGCCGAAAGCGTTGTCGTGCGTCACGCCGACCATCACCTCGCGCGCGAATCGTCGGCTGCGCATCGGCTGCACCGACACCCCCGAGATGGCCGCCTCGGGGCGGGCCTGGCGGCAGCGTTCGACGATGGAGGCAAATGCCTCTCTCAGTGCCGCCGCACTACTGATGTTGAGTTCGACGCCGCCGACATCGGACTTGTAGATGATGTCCGGCGAATCGATCTTCAGCACCACCGGGTAGCCGGTTTCTTCGGCCAACCTCACGGCCTCGTCGGGGTCGCGCGCCAGCCGGGTCGGGTTGACCGGGATGTTGAAAGCCGACAGCACTTCCTTCGACTCGCGCTCCGACAGGATGACCCGCCCTTCCGCCAAGGCGACATTGATCAGCGTGCGTGCGCGCGTCACGTCGGGAGAAACCTGCTTGCCTTCGAGCGGCCCCGGCGTCTGCAGCAGCAAGCGCTGGTTGTGATGGTAGGCCGCCAGGTTGCGGAACACTTCCACGGCATACTCCGGGGCGCGGAAATGAGCACACTTGGCCTTACTGAACAGTTCCCGACTCTCCGAAACCTTGGCGTCGCCCAGCCAGGACAGCAGGATCGGCTTGGTCGACTCGCGCTGCAGCCCCACCATCAGCTGCGCGGTGGTCAGATGATCGGTACCGGCCTGCGGCGTGAAGATGACCAGCACGCCGTCCACGTTGGCGTCATCGAGGCAGGCCTTGACCGCCGTGCGAAAACGCACCGGGCTGGCATCGCCGATGATGTCGACCGGGTTACCGTGCGACCAGTTGCGCGGCAGCGCGTCGTTGAGCACCTCCATGGTCGGCTCCGACAACTTCGCCAGCTCCACACCGTTGAGATAGGCGCTGTCCGCCGCCAACACGCCCGGGCCGATGCCGTTGGTGACGATGGCCAGACGCCGCCCCTGCACCCGGAAACTGGCGGCCAGCACCTTGGCGGCCGTGAATAGCTGGGAGATCGATCCCACCCGCAGCACACCGGCACGCGACAGTGCGGCATCGAACACGTCAGCGCTCTCGACCAGATTGCTGGAATGGGTCAGGCCGGTCACATCATCCTCGTAGCGACCGGACTTGATCACCACCACCGGCTTGGTACGGGCGGCGGCACGCAACGCGCTGATGAAGCGACGCGCATCGTGGATGTGGTGGACGTGCAACAGTATGCCCTGGGTGAAGGTATCGGCCACCAGGTAATCGAGGATTTCGCCGAAATCGACGTCCAGCCCCTCCCCCACCGAAATCACGCTGGAAAACCCGATGCCCTTGCTATCGGCCCAGTCCAACATCGCGGTGCACAGGGCGCTGGATTGCGATACCAACGCCAGGTTGCCGGGGCGTACCTTGCTGGAGTAGTTGGAAGCGTTGAAGCCCGCCACTGGACGCATCAGTCCCAGCACGTTGGGACCCAGCACGCGGATGCCGAAGTGCCGGGCGATCGACAACGACTCCTTGAGAATTTCACGCTCCAGCTGCTCGCTGTCGGCGAACTCCTTGGCCAGCAGCACCGCCTTCACACCCTTCTTGCCGCAATCGCGCAGGATGGCCGGCAAGGTTCTCAGCGCCGTGGTCACCACGGCCAGTTCCACCTCGCCCTCGATCAGCCGTACCGATGGCACCGCCCGCATCCCCCCGACCACCTTGTGGTTGAGGTTGACGGGGAACAGCTTGCCCTGGAAATTGCCCGCCAGCAGGCTCGCAAATACCGCCTGGCCAATCGAGCCAGGGGTATCGCTGGCGCCGACGACGGCGACGGCGCGAGGAGAAAACAGGGGAGTGAGATAGTGCGGTTTCATGGCAACCCATCCGATGTGCTGATCTGAACCGGAACCCGGCCTCCCACAGAGGCGTCAGAGACCATTCGACCTGCAAGGTAACGTGATCGATGTGAAAGCAATACGTCAAACGGCGCTGAGACTCGGCCAGCCGGACCGTCCCTGCCTGCAACGCGGTGATGCCAATGAGGCGCAGGACACGGCGCGCCACTCTATCGACATATACCACACCAGCCCGACATGCGCAGAGCCTACACCCTTCACTACCCTGCTTCGACCACGACAAAAGCGGCATAAGACGATTGAGGGCCTGCGCACAGCCAACCCCACAATCGGGCATCGGCCGGACTGTCAGCCCAGGTGGTGACCGAACCGCGATACCCCGGCACCCTTCTCCTCGGCCCCTCAGACCGACGAGCGAGCCAGAACCCGCCACCATGCGGGACATGGCCTGACAAGGACCATCCTGTGCCACAACCTGGCTTGCCTTTGGCATCAAGCGCACGTAGCGGCTGGTAAGCCGGGCTCAATATTGTTAATCTTTACCCTTTAGATACAAACCTTCATTGCGCCGTGTCAAAGGAAGATGCCGAAGCTTCCCCAGCGCGGCCGGAGCCAAGGTCATCATGACGAAACGCGTCGTCACACTCGCACACTATTACACCCAGCCTGAAATTCAGCAGATGGCGGACAAGGTAGGGGACAGCCTGGAATTGTCGCTCTACGCCCGTGAAGCCGAGGCTGACATCATCGTGTTCGCCGGCGTCCGCTTCATGGCGGAAACGGCCAAAATCCTCAACCCGCAGGCCGAGGTGATCCTGCCGGATGCAGGGTCGACCTGCTCGCTGGTCACCCAGACCGACGTCGCCGCGCTGAAAGCCTGGCGCGAAGAGCACGCCGATTACGTCCATGTGTCGTACATCAACTCCAGCGCCGAGCACAAGGCACTGTCGGACTGGATCGTCACCAGCCGCAACGTCGATGACATTATCGCGCATCTCTACGAGCAGGGTAAGAAAGTCATCTTCTCGCCCGACCGCAACATGGGCGCCTACCTGAACTACCAGTACGGCTACGACATGCCGCTGTGGTCGGCGGTATGCGAGGTGCACGACAAGTTCAACGAGGCCGCCCTCAACGAAGCGCTGAATGCCGTCACCGGCGAAGCCCACCTCATCGCCCACCCGGAAAGCCCGCTGCCGGTGCTCAAACGCGCCGATTACGTCGGCTCGACCTCGGGCATGCTGAACTGGGTCAAGCAGTTCAAGGGAGGTCCGGACGCCGTGATCTTCGTCGCCACCGAAGACGGCATCCTGTACAACATGAGCCAGGCCCGACCCGATCTGGACCTGCGCCAGGCGCCGATCTATGCCGGCTGCCAGTGCAACTCCTGTCCTTACATGAAGATGAACACCATAGAGGCCGTCAAGCACGCCCAGCAAGGCGGTGGTACGCACATCGACTACCTCAGCACAGAACAGATGGACGCCGCACGGGTGCCCATCGAGCGCATGCTGGAATTCAGCCGACGCTACTACGCCTGACCCAGAAACCCGCCTTTCGGCGGGTTTCTTGTTTCGACCCGGCGCCATGACAGGAAGGTTTTCAGCAGGCTCCACGCAGCGATACAATCACCGGGGTTCCCCAGGAAGATGGCATGAAGTTTCTCATCAGCAACGACGACGGTTACTTTGCCCCCGGCATCGCCACCTTGGCCGAAGCCCTCTCGCGGCATGGCGAGGTGGTGGTCGTGGCCCCCGAGCGCGACCGCAGCGGCTCGAGCAACTCCCTCACCCTTGATCGGCCGCTGAGCGTACGCAAGGCCGCCAACGGCTTCTTCTACGTCAACGGCACCCCGACCGACTGCGTACACGTCGCCGTCACGGGGCTGTTGGACTTTCGTCCCGACATGGTGTTTTCCGGCATTAACCACGGCCCCAACATGGGCGACGACACCATCTACTCCGGCACGGTCGCGGCCGCGACGGAGGGCTTTTTGCTCGGCATTCCCTCGGTGGCGGTATCACTGGCCGGCAAGAGCGGGGCGCACTTCGCCACCGCCGCCGCGGTGGTCGATCAACTGGTGCAACGCCTCCAGGCGTCGCCGTTTCAGGCCCCGGTACTGCTCAATGTCAACGTCCCCGACATTCCGCTTGACCGACTTGCGGGCATGACAGTCACCCGCCTGGGACGACGCCACTATGCCGAACCGGTTATTAAGGCAAAAAATCCCCGCGGCGATACCGTATACTGGGTCGGCCCGGTCGGTCCGGCGCAGGACGCAGGGGAAGGCACCGACTTCCGGGCACTTGCCAACAACCAAGCCTCGGTCACACCGCTGATGCTCGATCTGACCGCCTACGGCCAACTGGACGGAATCAAGACATGGCTTCACAGCTGACACCGACGCGCCAGAATTACGGCATGCTGTCCGACCGGACCCGCATGCGCATGGTCGACCGGCTACGCCAGGCCGGGATTCGCGATGAACGGGTGCTGGCAGCGATGTACGAGGTCCCGCGCCACCTGTTTGTCGACCAGGCACTGGCAACCCGCGCCTACGACGACGTGTCGCTGCCAATAGGCCATGCCCAGACCATCTCGCAGCCACTGACGGTAGCACGGATGACCGAGCTACTGATCGTGGGCCGCACTCCCGGCAAAATTCTCGAAATTGGCACCGGCTGCGGTTATCAGACTGCCGTGCTACTGAAAACCGGCGCACAGGTCTTCTCGATGGAACGCTTGGCGCCGCTATTGGACAAAGCTAGACAACATCTGCGAAACGCACGCCTGGTGCACGCACGTCTGGTACATGGCGACGGCCATCTTGGCCTGCCGGAGGCGGCGCCCTTTGACGGCATCATCATGACCGCCGCAGCGAAGAGCATCCCGGATGCCCTCGTCAGCCAGTTGGCCGAGGGCGGCAAGCTGGTGATGCCGATGGGGGATGGCGAACAATTCCTCTGGCTGATCGAGAAAACCGCCCAGGGCCTGCAGAAAACCAAGCTCGACCCGGTAAAATTCGTTCCTCTTCTACCCGGTCGTGGCTGACCGGGTAAAAACGCCACAGGGCTGCCGGTCGGCGATTTACAAACTTTAACTTATTGACATATAACATCACCAGCATGCGAATCCAGCTTGACCGAAAAGTTCCGACCCTGATCACCTTGCTGACGGCCGCGCTGCTCACCGGTTGCAGTACTCTGGTCCAGGAGGCGGCCCCGGTGGAAAGCGGGGTGACGAGAACACCGGCCGGCGCGACAAGTGCGCCGCCTCCAGCGATCTCTCCCCCCGCTCCAAGCGGTAATGACGCCGTTACCACGCCGTATCGGCAGGGTGGCAGCATTAAACCCGTGCAAACCGGGACGGAAGCGGCCAAGACGCATATCGTGCAACCCGGCGAGAACCTGTTTCGTATCTCGCTGAATAACGGGCTCAAGTATCAGGACGTCGCAGCCTGGAACAACCTGCCCGACAATCAGATCAAGGTAGGTCAGGTGTTGCGGCTGACGCCGCCAGATAGCGAGCCGGCAACCAAAACCAACACCGCCCCAGCTAAACAGCCTGCAAGGGCGGCTAGCGCAGGCCCGGTGACGCCGGCTACACCGGCAGCGGCGACGAACGGGCAAACAACGCTCAAGGCCTACCCCAAGGCGCTGAAGTTGCCCTATTCGGAGGCAGCGGCCAAGTCTCTGGTGACACAAAGCGAGGGTAGCAGCGCCCCGGCAGCGGTCAAGCCGGCAGCTCCCGCCATCGTGCCGGCGACGCCGAAGGCCGAGCCCCAAGGAACGGCCAAGCCCGAAAACGGGGCCAAGGCAGAGCCGCAGGACAAAGGCGGCGATGGCGATATCGCCTGGGCCTGGCCGGTGAAAGGGAAGGTGTTGCACGGCTACTCGGACACCAACAAGGGAGTGGATATCTCGGGGCGGATGGGCCAGCCTGTTCTCGCCGCCTCGGATGGCAGGGTGGTATATAGTGGTAATGGCCTGAGGGGCTATGGCAAGCTGATCATCATCAAACACAATAAGACGTTCCTCTCAGCGTACGCACACAACAGCCAGCTACTGGTCAAGGAAGGACAGGCAGTAAAGAAAGGTCAGCCCATTGCCGAAATGGGAAATACGGATGCGGACCAAGTGAAACTGCACTTTGAAATCCGCCGCTTCGGCAAACCGGTCGACCCGTTGCAATATCTTGACAGCACATCCTGACAGGGACGCGTCCCCGTCGGATCACAGCGAAGGGGGTAGAAATGAGCAACGACCTGGACATTCTCGACGACGACGACATTGCCGCGGATGAAGAGGCTAGCGACGACACTGTCGCGGAAACCGACAGTGAAGAAGTGCAGGAAGCCGCATCCGCCTATGACGACATTGCCGACGTCACCCAGATCTACCTGAACGATATCGGCAACAATGCCCTGCTCAGCCCTCAGGAGGAGCAGTCCTTGGCGCGACTGGTGGTGCAAGGCGACTTCGAAGCGCGCCAGAAAATGATCGAGCACAATCTGCGCTTGGTCGTGAACATTGCCAAACGCTATATCAACCGCGGCCTGGCCCTGCTCGACCTGATCGAGGAAGGCAATATCGGGCTGATGCATGCGCTGGAAAAATTCGATCCCGAGCGCGGCTTCCGTTTTTCCACCTACGCTACGTGGTGGATACGCCAGAGCATCGAACGCGCCATCATGAACCAGTCGCGCACCATCCGGCTGCCGGTGCACGTCATCAAGGAACTCAACGTTTACCTGCGCGCCTCGCGCCACCTGGAAAGCCAGATAGGGCGCGAGCCCAGCGTCGAGGAAATCGCACAACTGGTCGACAAGCCGGTGGAAGACGTGCGCCGGGTAATGAACCTCAACGAGCGGATGGCCTCGCTGGATGCGCCACTGGACATCGACCCCATGCTGTCGATCGGGGAGTCAATTCCGGACGACCAGCACGACGAGCCGGAAATCCAGTTGCACAATACCCAGCTGGAAAACTTCGTCCACGAGTGGATGGCCCAGCTCAACGACAAGCAGCGCATGGTGATCGAGCGTCGCTACGGCCTGAACGGCCATGAAATCTGCACACTGGAGGAACTGGCCAGCACCCTCAGCCTGACGCGCGAGCGGGTGCGCCAGATCCAGATCGAAGGACTCGAGCAACTGCGCCGCATCCTGCGTCGCAAGGGCATTGGCAAAGACCTGCTGCTGTAATCAGGTTCCCCAGCAGCAGCAACAGATAAAAACCCCGGGGCGCCGGGGTTTTGCCATTCAGCGCCTCGCCGACGGGCGAAAACGCCTCACCCCTCTGAGCCAGCGCCGTGCAGCCAGCGGTGCAGCCTCTTCCCGGGTACGGTAGCGCAAGCCGACGTAGGCATCCAGCAGGGCCGCCAATTGCTCGCGATCGGCCTCGCCCAGCGACGTCCCGCGCTGCAGCAGCTCGGCCGGCGTATCTGCCGACGTCACCGCCACCCCTGCCCGCCGCAGGCGCTGCGCCAGCAGCAGCCACCCCACCAGCAAGGGCTCGCGTGGCGGCAGGCTACGCCACCACCACCAGAGCGGCAGCAACGCCAGCACGGCGCCGAGCAACAACCCCTTGAGTACGGCAGCAGTGTCGACCTCGGGCCCCAAGCCCAACGAGCGGAACAGTGAGCGTTGCCGGCCGGCATCATAGCCGACCACCCATTGCTGCCACACAAAGTTGGCAGCCAGCCAGTGCTGACGCAGGGCCATGATCCAGGCGGGAGGCCGCCCACCCAGTATCGGCACTGCGGCGCGCACCGCCGGTACCGCCTGTTCTACGCCTTGCTCGATGCGGTCCGGCGATACCGCTGCGGTTGGATCGACCCGCCACCAGCTCTGGCGCGAGGCCAGCCAGACCTCGACCCAGGCATGGGCATCGGAAGAACGAATCTGCCAGTAGCCCCCCGCAGGATTGTATTCTCCTCCTTGGTACCCCACCACCACGCGGCTGGGAATGCCTGCCGCACGAGCCAGGAATGCGAACGCCGAGGCGTAATGCTCGCAAAACCCCTGCCGCGTCTGGAACAGGAACTGGTCGACGATGTCCCCCCCCTCCAGCAGAGGCGGGGACAGGGTATAGCGGAAGTTCTCCAGGTGGAAATGCTCCAGTAGGCTCCGGATATAGCCCTCATCGCCCTGACTGCGCGCCCGTATCGAAGCCGCCAGGGCACGCGTGCGTTCATTGCCTGCCGGCAGATGGCGGTAGTAGGCGAGATGGCTGGCATCCAGGGGTTCTGCCAGCAGGGCACCGGTGTGGCTGCCCGCCCGGTAGCGGATGCGGGTGTCGCTGGGACGCGGCTGCCGCCAGACCATGCCGGCACCCTCGCGCAGCCCTTCCGCCACCTCACCCGGCAGGTCGAGTACCGGCACCCGCCCTTTGTCCGGCACCACCGTCAGGGTGTAACTGACAGGATTTCCCCCCAGCACCTGGCCGCCGGGTTCGTCTACCGCCCCGGCATTGAACCAGCGGCGGCCATCGAACTGGTCGAACAGCATCACCCGCCAGTAGAAATCGCGCCTCGGCGGCGCAGCCCCGGCAAAGACGGCAGTAAAAACCGGTTCATTGCTGGGGATCAGCTGGCTGATGCTGCCCGGAGCCATGTCTTCGGCCAACCCGCTGCTGGCCGTAGCGCTCGCAGCCGGAATGCTCCACAACGGCCCAGGTAGACGTGGCATCACCACGAACAGCACCAGCATCAGGGGCAGAGAAAGCAGCAAGGCCTGCAACGTGGCCCGCAAACTGGTGAGTATCGGCTGCTTGCCGTGCAGCGCCGCCATCGCCCAAGTCAGGCTGAACAGACTCAGCACCAGCCAGCCGGCCGCCAAGGGCGACTGGTCGAACAGCAAGGGCGTCGCTGCCAGGAAAAAACCCAACGCCAGCAACACCCTCCAGTCGCGCAGGCTGAAGGTCTCGAAGGCCTTGAAGCCAACCAGCAACAACAGCAGAGCGCTACCGCCTTCGCGGCCGATCAGGGTGCGCAGGGTCAGCCATAGCAGTACCAGCGGCACCGCCACCGCTAGCGCCACCAGCCAGCGCGGCGGCAACTGGCGTTGCTGCCACAGCAGTATGCCCCGTGCCAGCAGCATTGCCGCCGACAAGCCCACTACCCAGCCCGGCAGGTAGCGCGCCAGGGGAGCGGCGGTGACCGCCAGAGCGAGCAACACCGGTAACACACGGCGCAGCGCATCGCTCCCGGTCATGGCGCCTCTCCATAGCGTGCCAACAGCGCCAAGGCCTGTTCCCGTTGATGGAGCTGGGGACCAACCTCCGCGCCCGGCACACGCAGCCGGTAGCAGTGCTGTTCACGCTCGCACTCCAACACACGCCAGGCCAGCCGCGACAGCCGCGACTCGGCATCGTCCCCTGGCGGATAGTCGTACCAATCCAGCACGCGACAGCCACCCGCCACCGCGCCGGCAAAGCGCTTGCTCGTCAAGACATCGCGTCGGGCGAGAACTTTCCAGGCGATCTGGCGCGGCGTGTCGCCGTCACGATAGGCGGCCAGATGAGAAAACTCGTCGTCACCCGCCGTCGACACCGCCTCGCCCTCCCCGCTCGCACCTTGCCGGGGGCCGAGCACATCGCTCAGTGGCACGGGATAGACCAGTGCCTGCTGCCGCAAACGGACATAGGCAAACGCCCGGATCAGTCCGAACGGGACGTCGCTGCTGAGAGCCAGCGCCGGCATCGCGAGCAGGCCGCGCTGCGTGGTCACCAGTGGCAGCGATAACCACACACTGGAGTGGGGAGACAACTGGCAAGCCGAGGCGCGCCCGGTACTTCCGGCTAGGTGGCCCTGCAAGGTACGCGACCAGCCCGAGGGATTATCGAGCCGTACCGAAAAGTGCGTCACCTCCCCGGCAAACACCGGGTCGGCCGTCCCGGCCTGTAGCGTCAGCCCCGCCAGCTGCCGATACGCCATCAGCACTGACACCAACAACAGGCCGATGATCCAGAATGACAAGGCATAGGCCAGACTGACCGCGTAATTGAGCGCGCCGACCCAGATTGCCAATGCCACCCCCAGCAGCATCCAGCCGAATGAGGTCGGCAGCAGGTAGATGCGCTGATGGCGCAGCGTCCACTGCGCGGAAGGCGGCAGGCGGCGTACCAGCCAGGCCTGCAGGTGGCTACGGAATCGCAACGCCCGCCACCAACGCGGCCAGCTCATCGTCCGACACCGGCCCTCCCCCCGGCTGTGCGGTCGTCAGGCGATGACCGGCGACGGCAGGAAACACTGCCTTGACGTCATCCGGCAATACGTAATCGCGCCCCTCCAGCAAGGCCCAGGCCCGCGCGGCAGCCACCAAGGCCAGCCCGGCGCGCGGGCTCAGCCCCTGGGCGAAACGGCGCCCCTGCCGGGTGGCCTGGAGCAGCGCCAGGACATAATCGGCCAGTGCCGGACTCACGGTCAGCCGGCTGGCCTGCGCCTGCAATTGCAGCAACGGCAGCGGCTCCAGGGCCGGAACCAGTTCCTCCATTACCCGGCGCCGCTCCTCACCGAGTAGCAAGGCCCGCTCCGCCTGTGGGGGCGGGTAACCCAATCCGATACGCATCAGGAAGCGGTCCATTTGCGACTCGGGCAAGGGGAACGTGCCAACCTGCTCGAGCGGATTCTGGGTAGCGATGACGAAAAACGGCTGCGGTAAAGGATGTGTCTCGCCGTCCACCGATACCTGACGCTCCTCCATCGCCTCCAGCAAGGCCGACTGCACCTTCGGCGAGGCCCGGTTGATCTCGTCGGCGAGCAGCACCTGGGCGAAGACCGGGCCGTGGTGAAAGCGGAAGGTGCCGGTTTCGCGCTCGAAGATGTTGACGCCGACGATATCGGCCGGCAACAGGTCGCTGGTGAATTGGACGCGCCGGTAGTCTAGCCCGAGCACACGCGCCAGCCCCTGTGCCAGCGTGGTCTTGCCAACCCCGGGCACATCCTCGATCAGCAGGTGGCCGCGGGCGACCAGGCAGGCCAGTGCCAGCTTGATCGCATCGCTCTTACCGAGTAACAACGCATTTAGTTGACGATAAGCAAAGGCGAGAGATTGCATTTCCGGGAGGTTCCGCGCACTATTTATCAAAAAGTCATAGATTGCGTCCCATTCTACGCAACAAGGAAACGCTCGTGTTCAACTGGCTGAAAAACCGCCTGCCGCACAACGGACTGACCGCCTACATCACCCATTCCGACTGCCTGCTGCACAATATGGGGGTCGGCCATCCGGAATGTCCGGAGAGGCTTACCGCCATTCGCGACCAACTGATGGCGTCGCAGCTGTTCGATTTCCTGCAGGAGGTGGAGGCGCCGCTGGTCACCGACCAGCAGCTGGCGCGCATCCATCCGCCCCGCTACGTCGAATACATCGAATCCTGCGCGCCCGCGGTCGGCACCTTCCGCATTGACCCCGACACCGCGATGTCGGCGGGCACGCTGCCGGCTGCGCTCCGTGCTGCCGGCGCCGTGGTCAAGGCGGTGGACCTGCTGTGCGAGGGCAAGGCGCCCAACGCCTTCTGCGCCGTGCGCCCGCCCGGCCACCATGCCGAGAGAGACCGCTCCATGGGCTTCTGCTTCTTCAACAACCTGGCCGTCGGCGTGGCCCATGCTTTGTCTTACTACAAGCTGGAGCGGGTCGCCATCATCGACTTCGACGTGCACCATGGCAACGGCACCGAGCAGATCTTCCGTGACGATCCACGGGTGATGATGGTGTCGACGTTCCAGCATCCGTTCTACCCCTACTGCGGCGACCAGCCGCTCGGCCCCAACATGCACAACGTGCCGCTCAAGGCCGGGAGTGGCGGGCGCGAATTCCGCGAGGCGGTGGAAAACGTCTGGCTGCCGGCACTGCACCAGTTCCAGCCGCAGATGCTGTTCATCTCGGCCGGCTTCGACGCGCACCGCGAGGACGACATGGGATCGCTGGGACTGGTGGAGGCGGATTACGAGTGGGTGACGCGGCAGTTGATGGCGGTGGCCGCACAACACGCCGAGGGCCGCATCGTCTCGGTGCTGGAAGGCGGCTACGACCTGTCGGCACTGGCGCGCAGCGTGGTGGCGCACCTGCGGGTGCTGTCGGAGGGATAGGCGCCGGACCGGACCCTCTACGCGTTGCAGACATGAAAAAGCCGACATTACGTCGGCTTTTTTCATCCTGACAGTTACTGTCCGCCGGATCCGTTGCCGGCTGAGCCGTCGGCCTTCTCGCCGATCTTGCCCTCTTGCCCGGTCAGCAGCTTGATCAGGTTGGACTTGTGACGATGCACCACCAGAATGGCGATGATGATGGAACTGCCGAAGTAGACGCTGTGCGGCCCGACGATGAAGAAAGCGTAGACCGGGGCCAATACCGCAGCAGTCAGCGCCGACAGCGAGGAAATCTTCACCACGACGGCCATGAACAGCCAGGTGGCCACGGCGGCCAGCGCCAACCACAGGTTGAAACCAAACAGCACGCCCACGGCGGTGGCAACCCCCTTGCCGCCTTTGAAGCCGAAGAATACCGGCCACATGTGACCAACCAGTACCGCGATGGCGGCCATGCCCACCGCCTGCTCACCCAGGCCATAACGCGGGCCGAGCCACTGCGTTAGCGCCACCGCCACCCAGCCCTTGATGCCGTCGCCCAGCAGGGTCAGCACGGCTGCCAGCTTCTTGCCGCTGCGCAACACGTTGGTGGCCCCCGGGTTGCCGGAGCCGTAGGAACGCGGGTCGGCCATGCCCATCAGGCGGCTGACGATCACGGCGAAAGACAGCGAACCGATAAGGTAGGCCGCCACGAGAAAAGCAAAAGCTGTCGTGGTCATCGTATATCCACTAAAATGCAAGACTTCGAATTTTACGGTATCAGGCGGCAATCCCCAACTGCCGCGCTCCAATGGACATCATCTTCTTGCGCGAGGTGCGCGCCGACACCGTCATCGGCGTCTACGAATGGGAGCGGCAAGCCCCGCAAGTCATCGAAATCGATCTGGAAATCGGCATCCCCAGCGAAGTGCCGTGCCATAGCGACGATATCGGCGATACCATTCATTACGGCGTGGTGGTCGAGCGCCTGCGCAAGGCGCTGGCCGAGCAGCATTTCCTGCTGATCGAGGCGCTGGCGGAATACATCGCCAAGGTCATCCGCGAGGATTTCGGCGCGCCGTGGGTCAAGGTTTCGGTAACCAAGCTCGGCATTTTGCCGGGAGTAAAACAGGTCGGGGTCATGATAGAGCGCGGCCACCGGCCGCACTGACCCCGGCAAAGGCAACGGCCCGCATGCGGGCCGTTTTTTGTTGGCACAAGGTGTTGTGCTGATCATTCGTTACCACTGCCACTTCAAGCGCAACTCTGTCTGGTGCTTGGTGACCTTGAGCGACAGGCGGGTATCCTCGTCGAGGCGCCAGCTAGGCCGCAGATCGAGACTTTGCCCGCCAGGCGAATCGATCCGCTCCAAGGCGAACGCGCCCGAGCGCAGCACCACCGTCTCGGTGGCGGCAACCCGGCTTTCGCTCTTGCCGGCATAGGCCGCTCCCGGCGTTGCGCACATCCACGCGCCCTCGGGACATTTCGCCAGTGCAGGCATGGCAAAACAGCCGCACAGCACAGAGATCCAGCACAACGAGTATTTCATGGCGATCGTCCTGCAAGGTCGACGGAAAGCCGCTACTCATATCAGCATGGATCATCCCTAAATTCATTCAAGCAGTTATTTCATCTTCAATTATTCGTTTATTCTTGCTGATTGCGCATGAAGTCGGCGGTATTGAAAAAGGCCTCCAGCAGCTTCTCTTTCAGCGCTTCCTCCACCACCAGGTCGGCAATGGCACGACTCATGCAGGACATCCACTGATCACGGGCGGCGCTGTCGACCGGAAATGGCATGTGCCGGGCACGCAGACGCGGATGGCCATACTTTTCGATGTACAGCGAGGGGCCGCCGAGCCAGCCCGACAGAAACATGTAGAGTTTGTCGCGCGACTCGGTCAGGTCGGCCGGATGCATATCGCGCAGCGCTTTCACGGAGGGGTCGCTGTCCATGATGTCGTAGAAGCGGTCGGTCAGCCAGCGTACCACGCCGGCTCCGCCCAACAGTTGAAAGGGGGTCATGTCCTGCATCGTTCTATCCTGCCAAGTTGCGCTGCCATGGCAATCGACCTCGCCTGTGCGTCACAAGCCAGGCCAGTGCCTCATCAGCAGCCGGTAAAAGGAAAATCCAGTGGCGGGCGGCGCCCACCGATGATGTCGGCCAGCGCCCGCCCCGAGCCCGGACCTTCAGTCCAGCCCAGCGTGCCATGGCCGGTGTTCAGATAAAGACTGGGGTAGCGGGTACGCCCGATCAGCGGCACATTGCCCGGCGAGGCGGGCCGCAGACCGGTCCAGTACTGAAGCTCCCCTTCCCAGTCGCACGCGTCAGGAAACAACGCCCGCGCGCGTTGCACCAGCAGGCCGCAGCGCACCGGGTTGAGCGTCGAGGAGTAACCGGCGAGTTCGGCGGTGCCGGCCACGCGCAGGCGGTCTCCCAGCCGTGACATGAATACCTTGTAGCTTTCCTCGGTGAGCGCCACCGTGGGCGCCGCCGCGGGCTCGCGGATGGGCAGAGTGACCGAATAGCCCTTGGCGGGATACACCGGCAACGCGAGACCGACGCTGCGCGCAATCGGTGTGCTGTAACTGCCCAGCGCCAGCACGTAGGCATCGGCGCGCACCGTCTCGAAGTAGCCATCCGGGCGAGTCACCGACACCCCGGCGACGTCGCCGCCTTCGGCCAACAAGGCGTTGATGTGGGTGGAAAAGCGAAACTCCACGCCCAAGGCCGCTGCGGCCGCAGCCAGCCCCGACGTGAATTTGTGGATATCGCCGGACTGATCGCTGTCGCAGTAGCAGGCCGCCGCAATGCGGTCGGCACTGGCTGCCAGGGCAGGCTCGATCCGCAGCAGCTCGGTGCGCGAAATCTCCCGTTTGTCGACGCCGAACTCACGCATGGTTTCGGCCGCGCGCAAGGCTTGCTCCAGATCCCGGCGGGACTCGAACAGCGTCACGATACCGCGCGCCAGGTGATCGAAGGCGATGCCGGTTTCCTCGCGGATCAGCGCGAAGGTGTCGCGGCTGAAGCGCCCCAGCGCCAGCATGCACAGCATGTTGCGATGCGCGCGTTGCGGCAGGCATTCGCGCAGAAAGCGTAGCGCAAAGGCCCACTGGGCGCTGTCGAAGCGCGGCCGGTACAGCAGCGGAGCATCTTCCCGCAGCAACCACTTGAACACTTTCCATGGGGTGGACGGCTGCGCCCACGGCTCGGAGTGGCTTACCGAGATCTGTCCGCCATTGGCGAAACTGGTCTCGCGCGCCGGACCGGTCGCCCGCTCCAGCACCACCACCTCGTGTCCGTCACGCGCCAGGAACCAGGCCGTCGAGACGCCGATGATGCCCGCCCCCAACACCACCACCTTCATCGTAGAACCCCGTTCACGATAGCAAAGAGGGGGGCATGTCCACTGGGTACGGCCCGAGCGCTAGGGCGGCGCTGGCACATGTTCAAGCCGAACGGCCGGCGCCATTGGCGGCCAGCTCGTACACGGTCTTGCCGCGCAGCTTGAACAGGTCGGCGGCAAAATAGAAGTTTTCGGAATGACCGACGAACAACAGGCCATCCGGCTTCAGCAACGGCGCGAACTTTTTCAGTACGGCGAGCTGGGTATCGCGATCGAAATAGATCATCACGTTGCGGCAGAAGATGGCGTCGTACTGCTTGCGCAGGGGCCAGGTGCTGTCGATCAGGTTGAGGCGCGAGAAGCTGATCATGCTGCGCAACGCGGCCTTGGCCTGGTAGCTGCCGTCGCCCTGCTTGTCAAAAAAACGCGTGGCATGCCCAGCCGGCAGACGTGCAATTTTGTCAGCGGGGTAGATGCCCTTGCGGCCGGTTTCCAGCACCGTGGTATCGAGATCGGTGGCGGTGATCGACACGCGCGCCCCCGGCACGCTCTCCAGCGCCGTCATCGCGATCGAGTACGGCTCCTCGCCGGTCGAGGCCGCGGCACACCAGATGGAGAGCTCCCCCCCCTGCTGCGCCTTCTTTTTCAGGTGCTCGGAGAGAATGGGAAAATGGTGTTCTTCACGAAAGAAGAACGTCAGGTTGGTCGTCAGCGCATTGACGAACTGCTCGAACTCCCGGCGTCCGGAGGCGGACTCGAGTTGGTCGAGGTAAGCGGCAAAGCTGGAGAGCTTCAGTTCACGGATGCGCCGCACCAGGCGACCGTACACCATGTCCTTCTTGGAAGGATTCAGGGCAATGCCGGCTTCGCGGTAGATCAGCTTGCGGATGCGTTCGAAATCGGCATCATTGAAGGCGAATTCACGCGTGTACTCGACCTTGGGCAGGGCAATCGATGGCAGCTTGATCATGAAGTCCACATAAAAAAACCCGGGCGGAAGCCCGGGTCTTATCTTAGCGTGGATTGCTTATACCGAGAAGGACGAGCCACAGCCGCAGGTGGTCTCGGCGTTCGGATTGCGAATCACGAACTGCGAGCCTTCCAGGCTTTCCTGGTAGTCGATCTCGGCGCCGACCAGGTACTGGTAGCTCATCGGGTCGACCAGAAAGGTGACGCCTTCGCGCTCGATGGCGGTATCGTCTTCGTTGACGATTTCATCGAAGGTGAAGCCGTACTGGAAACCGGAACAGCCACCGCCGGTCACGAAGACGCGCAGTTTCAGGTCCGGATTACCTTCTTCCGCCACCAGGTCGCGCACCTTGGAGCAGGCACTGTCGGTGAACGCGATCGGGCTCGGCATTTCGGTCGTAGCAGTCATTTTTTACCTCACAAAACAAACAAATGCCGTCAGCACGGCTTTCATCCTACTATTTTAGTCGGATATTAGGCCGGCTGGCCAGTTTTCAATACGGCAGGTGGGTGCAAAAGCCGCACCCCATATCGACGGCGGCGAAAAAGCCTCCGACTGCTGACGTGTTCCTGCCCTGTCAGCCGTACTTACGGCAGCAAGGGGACGATATCGAGACCGGCGTTTTCCGGCTGGCCAAACATCAGGTTCATCACCTGCACCGCCTGGCCGGAAGCACCCTTGACCAGGTTGTCCTCGACCACCAACACGATCAACAGGTCGCCGTTACCCGGCCGATGCAGCGCGATGCGTGCGGTGTTGGAGCCGCGTACCGAGCGCGTCTCGGGATGGCTGCCGGCCGGCAGCACGTCGACGAACGGTTCAGCGGCGAAACGCTGCTCGAACAAGGCCTGGAAGTCGGTCGCACTGGCCTCGGGGCGGATGCGCGCGTAGATGGTGGAATGGATGCCGCGGATCATCGGTGTCAGATGCGGCACGAAGGTCAGCTTGACCGGTGCGCCGTGGATCGCCGACAGACCCTGCATGATCTCGGGCG
The DNA here is from genome assembly GCF_058781125.1 of Pseudogulbenkiania sp. FW507-F1. Classification (NCBI taxonomy): domain Bacteria; kingdom Pseudomonadati; phylum Pseudomonadota; class Betaproteobacteria; order Neisseriales; family Chromobacteriaceae; genus Pseudogulbenkiania; species Pseudogulbenkiania sp. FW507-F1. The sequence goes on from NZ_JBYSWM010000023.1 coordinate 50,448, forward strand.
AGTGGCGGTGCCCCTTGACGGCGTAGGCCTTGAAGTTGTCGCCGGCCTCGGCCAGCAGCGTGCCGACCTCGGCCTTGCGCCCGGCCCCGGACACGCCGGACTTGCAGTCGGCGATGAGGGTGTCGACGTCGATCAGCTGCTTGCCGCCTTCCAGCAGCGGCAGCAGGCCGAGCTGTACCGAGGTCGGGTAGCAGCCGGCCATGCCGACCAGGCGTGCGGCCTTGATCGCCTCGCGGTTGACTTCCGGCAGCCCGTACACGGCTTCGGCCAACAGGTCGGTACAGCTGTGCTCCATCGCGTACCACTGCTGGAACACGGCGGGATCCTTCAGACGGAAGTCGGCGGCCAGGTCGATCACCTTGACACCCGCCTCCAGCAGCTCGCGCGCCTGCGCCATGGCAACACCGTGCGGGGTGGCGAAAAACACCACGTCGCACTCGGTCAGCTTGGCCTCCTCGGGGGTGGAGAAGGCAACATCGACACGACCGCGCAGGCTCGGGAACATCTCGGCCACCGGCATGCCGGCTTCCTTGCGCGAGGTTACCGCGGTGACGTGTGCCGCCGGATGCCCGGCCAGCAGACGCAGCAGTTCCACCCCGGTGTACCCAGTGCCACCGACAATACCCACCTTGATCATGCCCAACTCCTCGTAGCTGTAAAACAATGTCGCAAAGACGACAGTCTAAGTAGAGTAACCAGCCAACGCAACAAAACAAAAAAGCCACCTCGCGGTGGCTTTTTCGATCCAGTCCAGCAGCGGATTAACGCTTGGAGAACTGCTTGGCGCGGCGTGCTTTACGCAGACCGACTTTCTTACGCTCGACTTCACGGGCATCGCGGGTAACGAAGCCAGCGTGGGACAGAGCGGGCTTCAGCTCGGCGCTGAAGTCGATCAGGGCACGGGTGATGCCGTGACGGATGGCGCCGGCCTGGCCGGTTTCGCCGCCACCAACCACGTTCACCTTGATGTCGAACGACTCGAGGTGCTCGGTCAGAGCCAGCGGCTGGCGGATCACCATGCGGCCGGTTTCGCGGGCGAAGTACTCGTCAACCGGCTTGCCGTTGACGATGATCTGGCCGGAACCCTTTTGCATGAATACACGCGCTACCGAGCTCTTGCGACGGCCGGTACCGTAGTAATATTTACCGTTCATCTTTTGCCTCTAAATCAGAATTCCAGCACTTTCGGCTGCTGAGCAGTGTGCGGATGTTCGCTACCGGCGTATACCTTGAGCTTCTTGATCATGGCGTAACCCAGCGGACCCTTCGGCAGCATACCCTTGACGGCTTTTTCCAGAACACGTTCCGGGAACTGGTTTTGCAGTTCGGTGAAGGAACGCTCTTTGATACCGCCCGGATAGCCGGTGTGACGGTAGTATTTCTTGTCGAGTGCCTTGGCACCGGTAACACGCAACTTGTCGACGTTAACGACTACGATGTAGTCGCCGGTATCAACGTGCGGGGTGAATTCCGGCTTGTGCTTGCCACGCAGACGGCGGGCAACTTCGGCCGCGAGGCGACCCAGCACCTTGTCCGAGGCATCGACCACGTACCACTCGCGCTTTACTTCATGCGGCTTGGCAGAAAAGGTCTTCATGGAGCTCTTCCATCGTAAATTCTTGAAAGTTCCGGATTCTATTACAGTGCCTGGGGACTGTCAAACCCTTGTGCGGCAACAGAAAAGGCGAGGTGAGGCGAGCTCGGAAAAGTGTTGTAACGGGTGTCTCAAAGCACCAGAAATGCCACCTGGGGCTTGTGCAAAAGGCAAAAAAAAAGCGCAACCGTTAGATTGCGCCAAGTTCCACCTAAGAAGGAGGATGGAGGAGACAACACCAAAACGCACACGTTGCATGTAACGTCCTGATGCAGTACCGATTATCGGCACATGTGATCGATTACGCAAGTATTTTTTGTGCAGTGCAGTATAAATTTGCAACTGACGCCTGAATCACACTCGCCTAGCCTCAAGAATTCCTTGCAAATCAAGCACATGAGACAGAACACGGTTGATGTCGTTGACCTGCCGCACCTCGACGGTGAAACGCATCCGCGCCTTGAGATCCTTGGAGAGCGTGTTCACGGCAATGACATTGAGCTTTTCCCGCGACAAGACGTCGGAAATATCGCGCAACAGGCCGTTGCGATCATGCGCGATCACTTCTATGTCGATCGGGAACACGCTGGTTTTCTGCTCGCCCCAGTCGGCGGCGATCAGGCGCTCGGGGGCGTCCGCCGACAGCCGCTTGAGCGTGAGGCAATTGGCGCGATGGATGGAGATGCCGCGCCCCTTGGTGACGAAGCCGACCACGGCGTCGGGCGGCGCCGGCTTGCAGCAACGCGCCAGCTGCGTCATCAGGTTGTCGATGCCTTCGATCAGGATGCCGCCGGCGTTGTGCCCGCCCTTGCTGCGCTTGACCAGGTCTTCCGGGGCGATGTCCGGCGGCGGCGGCGGGGCGAAGCTCTCGATCGCCTGGGCGACCGAGCGGATCGACAGCTCGCCGTGGCCGAGCGCGCCGTAGAGCTCGTCCATGCGCGCAAAGCCGAGTTTTTCGGCGAGCGCGGCCAGGTTGGGTTGCAGGTTGGGGTGGCGCGCCAGCTCTTTCTCGAACAGCTGTCGCCCGCTCTCGCGCACCGCGTCGGCGTTCTGCAGCCGGATGTGCTGGCGGATCTTGGCGATGGCGCGATGGCTCTTGACCCAGCCTTCGTGCAGCCAGTTGACGCTGGGGCCGCCTTCCTTGGCCGCGAGGATTTCGACGCGCTGGCCGTTCTGCAGCGGCGTGGACAGCGGCACGATCTGCCCTTCCACCTTGGCGCCGCGGCAGCGATGGCCGAGGTCGGTATGGATGGCGTAGGCGAAGTCGATCGCGGTGGCGCCGCTGGGCAGCGCCAGCACCCGGCCGTTGGGAGTCAGCACGTAGATGGTGTCGGAGAACAGCTCGGTCTTGAAGGCGTCGGTCAGGCCGGAGCGGTCGGAGACCTCCTCGCGCCAGTCGAGTAGTTGCCGCAGCCAGGAGATTTTTTCCTCGTAGGCGGCATCGCCCTTGCCTCCCTCCTTGTAGCGCCAGTGCGCCGCGACGCCGAATTCGGCGTGTTCGTGCATGTCGAAAGTGCGGATCTGTACTTCGATGACGCGGTCTTCCGGGCCGATGACGGCGGTGTGCAGGCTGCGGTAGTCGTTGGCCTTGGGGTGCGAGATGTAGTCGTCGAACTCGCCCGGCACCGGTTGCCACATGCTGTGGATCAGGCCCAGCACGGTGTAGCAGTCCTTCACCGATTCGACCAGCACACGCACGGCGCGGATATCGTACAGCTCGGAGAAGTCGAGGTTTTTCTTGCGCATCTTTTTCCAGATGGAATAGATGTGCTTGGGTCGGCCGGCCACCTCGCCGTTGATGTCGGCGGCGCGCAATTCGCCACGCAACGTGTCCAGCACGCGCGCGATGTAATCGATGCGGCCTAGGCGGCGCTCATCGAGCAGTTTGGCGATTTTCTTGTAGTTTTCCGGTTCGATATGGCGGAATGCCAGATCTTCCAGTTCCCACTTGATCTGCCACACGCCGAGACGGTTAGCCAGCGGGGCGAACACGTCCATGGTTTCCTGGGCGATGGCGCGGCGCACCGCTTCGGGGCACTCGGTCAGGTAGTGCATGGTCTGGGTGCGCCAGGCCAGCTTGATCAGCACCACGCGGATATCGGCCACCATGGCGAGCAGCATCTTGCGCATGGTCTCGGCCTGGCGCGCGCGCTCCTCGGGGGTGTCGAGCTTGTCGATGCGGGCGATCTCGGTGAGCCGGCGCACGCGGTTGACGCCATCCACCAGCACCACGACGGTGGGGTTGAATTCGTTCGTCATCCATTCGTGCCAGTCTTCGCGGAAATCCGGCACGGCGAACAGCAGCGTGGCGACCACGGCGTCGGTCAGCAGGTCGAGGTCGGCGACGATGGCAGCGGCCGATACGGCGTGGCTGAACACGTCCTCGCCGGTCTGGGTCAGGCGCTTGCCGGCGTACAGCTCGCGCGCGCTGTTGAAGGCGCGGGCCAGCGCACTGCGGTCGGCCTCGTTTTGCGAGGCGGAAAGGTGCTCGAGCCAGCGCTGCGGATCGGCGGCACCAGCCAGGGTATCGGCTACGGAACGGACTACGGAAACCATGATTCTCTATTCTCGTGACGGCCGCTTGGCCGTCCTCTTCGTCAACATCGCACGCTGAAGGTTCAGCGCTCTTCGGCCAACCTGTGCAGCAGCCGGCGCACCGGGGCCGGCACCCCGGCATCGGGAGCCTCGTCCAGCGCCAGCCAGCTGCCGTTTTCTTCCTTCGCCACGCGTCCGTCCAGAGCCTCCAGCCGCAACGGCTGCGGGGTGATGATCAGCCGGAAATGCGAAAATACGTGTTCCAGCTCGGGCCAGGCCGGCAACAGGTCGCCCGGGCCGCGCTCGCGCCGCCATGCCTCGACGGCCTCGGAAGTCTCGAACTCCGGCAGCGACAGCAAGCCGCCCCAGATGCCGCTGGGCGGACGCCGCTCCAGCCAGACGCGGTTCTGGTGCACGGCCAGCAGCATCACGGTACGCCGCGTCGGCACCACTTTCTTCGGCCGGCGCGCCGGCAGTTCGGCGCAGCGCCCGTCGCGCGCGGCGACGCAGCGATCGACCATCGGACAGACGGTACAGGCCGGCTTGCTGCGGGTACAGACGGTGGCGCCCAGATCCATCATGCCTTGGGTATAGGCGGTCATGCCTTGATTTGGCAGCAGCGATTCGGCCAGCGCCCACAACTGCTGCTCGACCTTCTTCTCCCCGGGAAAGCCCTCGACGCCGAAGCAGCGCGTCAGCACGCGCTTGACGTTGCCGTCGAGGATGGCCTCGCGCTGGCCGAAAGCGAAGGCGGCGACCGCCGCCGCGGTGGAGCGGCCGATACCGGGCAGACGCTCGATCTGGCTGCGCTGCTGCGGGAATTGCCCGCCGAACTCGCTCATCACCATGCCCGCGGCCTTATGCAGATTCCGTGCCCGGGTGTAGTAGCCGAGGCCGCTCCACAGGGCCAGCACGTCGTCGAGCGGCGCTGCAGCCAAACTGGCGACGTCGGGAAAACGCGCGAGAAAGCGTGCGTAATACCCCAGTACCGTGCTCACCTGGGTCTGCTGCAGCATGATTTCCGACAGCCATACCCGGTAGGGATCGCTCACCTGCCACGGCAGTCCGTGCCGTCCGTGAGTTTGCTGCCAGGCGATCAGGCGCTCGGCGAAGGCGCTTTCCATGCTGCTTTTCCTGCTGAGAAACGAACCGGACATGGTACTGCAAAGCCCTGACGCGACCAAGACGCAGCGCGGCATTGGGCATGGGAATTCCAAGCGCCGCCGGGCGATCTGGCTTAAAATAGGGGATTGATTTTCACGAGATGTTTCATGTCCAGCTTCCGCTCCCGCCAACGCGCCAACGTACGCCGCGACCAGACCCACCGCGACCGCCAGGCTCAAGCCGCTCCCACGACCGGCAATGACGCCCCGGCCGGCAAGCCGCCGCGCCAGGAAGAACGCCGGCATTTCGACCGGAAGCCGGACAGCCGGCCGCATGGCCAGGGCAAGCCGCCGCGTCGCGAAGGCGAAGGCTTCGGCCAGCAGGAGCGCCGCCAGTTCGGCGACAAGCCGCGCTTCGGCCAACCGCGTCAGCAGGGCGAGGGGCAGGAACGCCGTCCAGGTCCGCGCCGCGAGGGCGAAGGCTTCGGCCAACAGGAGCGCCGCCAGTTCGGCGACAAACCGCGCTTCGGCCAACCGCGTCAGCAGGGCGAGGGGCAGGAACGCCGTCCGGGACCGCGCCGCGAGGGCGAAGGCTTCGGCCAACAGGAGCGCCGCCAATTCGGCGACAAGCCGCGCTTCGGCCAAGCGCGCCAGCAGGGCGAGGGGCAGGAACAGGGCTTCGACCGCAACAAGCGCCATTACGGCCAGTCGCGCAAGGACAGCGCCGCGTTCGGCAAGAACGAAACACGCGACGACGCCCAGCATCCGCATTCCGGCCCATCCCGCGCCCAGGGGGAATGGCAGGAGCGTCGCCCCGCGCCGCGTCGTGAAGGTGAAAGCTTCGCCAAGCACGGCAAACGCCAAGGCGACGAGCCGCCGCGTTTCGGTCGCGACCGCTCCGATCAGCCACGCCGCCACGAAGCGGACAGCCGCCAGGAAGACGAGGCGCTGCCGTTCACGCCAAGCCCGACCGGAGCCAGAAAGCCGACCTTCATCAGCCGGCCCAAGGAGCAGGACGACCAGACCGCCAGCCCGGCTCCGCGCCGCGAAGATGATCGGCCGGCGCCGCAGGCGCGCCACGAGTCGCGCCCCCGTTACGATGCCGGTCGCAGCGAAACCGAAGCCGGTGACGACGCCCCGCTGTTCACCCCGAGCCCGACCGGCGCCAAAAAGCCCGGCTTCATCAAGCGCGCCGGCGACGCCGAAGCGCGCCCGGCGGCACGCGAAAGCCGCGCGACGCCGTTTGCCGGCGGAGTGCGTCCGGAAGGCCCGCGCCAGCCGGCGCCCAGCGCCCCGCTGACGGTCGGCCGCAAGGTCCAGCTGTCGCTGTTCGCCCCCTGCCCGCGCGGCCTCGAAGAGGTGCTCGCTGGCGAACTGACGGCTCTGGGGGCGCAGCATATCCAGCCGACCGATGGTGGGGTCGGCTTCAGCGGCGACGCCAGCATGATGATGCGCGCCAACCTGCACAGCCGCACCGCCAGCCGTGTGCTGATGCTGGTGGCCGAAGGCAGCTACGCCTCCGAGCACGACGTCAACCAGCTGGCGATGCAGGTGGACTGGCCGCGCTTCTTCGACGTCAGCCGCACCATCAAGCTCAAGACCGACGGCGTCGGCTCGCAGGTGCGTAGCCTCGATTTCGTCTCGCTGACGGTGAAGGACGCCATCTGCGACCGCTTCCGCCAGTCCGGCCTCGGCCGCCCCTCGGTCGACACCCGCACCCCCGACGTGCGCGTGCAGGTGTTCCTGACCCCGGACACCGCCAAGATCTACCTCGACACCAGCGGCGAGCCGCTGTTCAAGCGCGGCTGGCGCGAGGAAACCGGCGAGGCGCCGCTGCGCGAGAACCTCGCCGCCGGCATCCTGCTGCTGGCCGGCTACGACGGCAGCCAGCCCCTTATCGACCCGATGTGCGGTAGCGGCACCTTCCTCGTGGAAGCCGCCGACATCGCGCTCCAGCGCGCGCCAGGCCGCAACCGCCGCTTCGCCTTCCAGCGTTTGCGCGACTTCGATTCGGTCGCGTGGGAAGCGCTGCAGCTCGACGCCAGGTTGGCCGAAAAGCCGCTCGCCCCGCTTGCCATCCACGGCTCGGACCGCGACGCCGCGATGACCGCGATCGCCCGCCACAATCTGCAGGCGGCAGGCCTGGCCGAGGTCGTCACGCTCAACACCGGCGAGGTGCTCGACGCCCGCCCGCAGGGCGAGAACGGCCTGATCGTCAGCAACCCGCCCTACGGCGTGCGTCTCGACGAACAGGACGCGCTGGCCGCGCTCTACCCGCAGCTGGGAGACTGGCTCAAGCAGCACTTCGCCAGCTGGACCGCGTACTTCTTCACCGGTGACCTGCGCCTGGCCAAGCTGATCCGACTCGAGGTGAAACGCCGCGTGCCGCTCTATAACGGCGCCCTGGAATGCCGCCTGTTCGCCATCCCGCTGGTGGCCGGCAGCGCGCGCCGCGACAAGGGCGACGAACACGCCGGCTGAGCCAGCCCCGCCCACCCTCGCAACCGCCATCGTCGTGCCGACATGGCGGTTTTGTTTTGGGCGGCACCCGCGCGTTGCCGGCGGCGGCGGGATGGTCTTTACTTCTAGCAGGGTGCCGCTTGTCCCGGCCGCTCCCGGCTTCACACCATCACGCCCCCTGGCCGTTCCAGTCACGCCGGGTGGCGCGCGGCAACGTATCGATGCCGATTGGGAATGGCAGCCATTCTGTTTCGTTAGGGATTTCGCCAATTAGCCGACGCTAATGTGCCTGCTACGATCGTCGTATGGTCGTGCCACACCTCACCGAGCTCCGGTCACGACCTTCACACACGATATCGTTGATTGCGACAGGGAATGACATGAAGAAACCGTTCTACACCCGTCTGTACTTCCAGGTGCTGCTGGCGATCGCCATCGGCGTCACGCTGGGTGCCATGGCACCGGATTTCGCCGCCAAGATGAAGCCGCTGGGCGACGCCTTCGTCAAGCTGATCAAGATGATGATCGCCCCGATCATCTTCACCACCGTGGTGGTCGGCATCGCCAAGATGGGCGACATGAAGGAAGTCGGCCGCGTCGGTGGCAAGGCCTTGCTGTACTTCGAAGTGGTGACCACGCTGGCGCTGGTGATCGGCCTGGTGGTGGTCAACGTGCTCAAACCGGGTGCCGGTCTCAACATCGACCCGGCCACGCTGGACTCGGCCGCCGTGGCCAAGTACGCCGCCGGCGCCAAGTCGATGAACACCATCGACTTCTTCATGAACATCATCCCGCATAGCGTGGTATCGGCCTTTGCCGAAGGCGATATCCTGCAGGTGCTGCTGTTCTCGGTGCTGATGGGCGCCGCGCTGTCGGCCATGGGTGAAAAGGGCAAACCGCTGGTGAGCATTCTCGATGAATTCTCCCACTCCATGTTCCACATCATCGGCATGATCATGAAGCTGGCCCCGATCGGAGCCTTCGGCGCCATGGCGTTCACCATAGGCAAGTACGGCGTGGGTTCGCTCAAGCAGCTGAGCTACCTGATGCTGTGCGTGTACCTGACCTGCGCCGCCTTCGTCTTCATCGTGCTGGGCACCATCGCCAAGCTGACCGGCTTCAGCCTGTGGAAATTCCTCGCCTACATCAAGGAAGAGCTGATCCTGGTGCTGGGCACCTCGTCGTCCGAATCGGCGCTGCCGCGCATGATGACCAAGATGGAAAACCTCGGCTGCGCCAAGCCGGTGGTGGGCATGGTGATCCCGACCGGTTACTCGTTCAACCTGGACGGCACCTCGATCTACCTGACCATGGCAGCCATCTTCATCGCCCAGGCGGTGAACGTGGACCTGACGCTGGGCGAGGAGCTGGGCCTGCTGGGCGTACTGCTGCTGACCTCCAAGGGGGCCGCGGCCGTGACCGGCGGCGGCTTCATCACGCTGGCCGCGACCCTGGCCACCCTGCACGGCAAGCTGCCGGTGGAAGGCCTGGCGCTGCTGCTGGGGGTGGACCGCTTCATGTCCGAAGCCCGCGCCATCACCAACCTGATCGGTAACGGCGTGGCCACCGTGGTGGTCGCCAAGTGGGAAAACGCGCTCGACGTGGAACGCATGAACCGCGTGCTGAACGGCGAGACCGTGGAAGAAGCCGACGAGCCGGAAGCGGTTGCGGAACAAGGGCTGGACACCGTGGTGCTGACCACCAAGCCGGGCGTCAACGCCTGAAGCAGATTCCTTGTCCGCTCAAAACCCCGTCACACGTGACGGGGTTTTTTTATTGCCGGCGGGCAGGCCCGTCGAGCGAGATCGCGCCGGCTCAGGCGCGACGCAGGTTGACCAGCACGATGCCGGCAAACACCAGCAATGCGCCGACGAGAAAACGCGGGTCGAGCGGTTCGCCCAGCAGCAGCACGCCGAATGCCACACCGAACAGCGGCGTCAGGAAGGAGAAGGCCGACAGGCGCGACGCCAGGTAACGGCGCAACAGCCAGAACCAGGCAAGGAAGCTGGCAAACGCCACGATCACGCCCTGAAACAGCAGGCTGGCCCAAGCGATCGGACTCATCTGCAGCGTCGCCCACTGCCCCGTGCCACCACCCAGCGCCAGCAGCAGCACCGAGGCCACGGTGAGCTGGTACAGCAAGGTCTGGGACGGAGACGCTTCGGACAGGCTGGAAGCGCGCACCACGATGGTGGTAGCGGCCCAAAGCAATCCCCCCAGCAGACCCAACGCATCGCCCAGCAGCATGCGCCCCCACTCCCCCTGCCCGCTCAGGCCGTTGGAAAAGGCCAGCGCAATGCCGGCGAACGCCAGCCCCACCCCGCCCCACTGCGCCCGCTCCAG
>NZ_JBYSWM010000024.1:0-59670 GCF_058781125.1 Pseudogulbenkiania sp. FW507-F1
CGGCAGGCGGGTCGACGCGACCGCCCTGCCGCCACCGGGGAAGGCCGCGCTTATGCGGCGGCGTCTTCCACCTGCCGCGGCGCCATGAAGTAGAGCCAGGCCAGCGCGATGAAGTAGACCACCGGGATCATGGTGAACAGCACGGCGTAGTTGTTGTGGGTGACGGTCAGCACATAGCCCACCAACTGGGTCATGAACATGCCGCCGATGGCGCTGATCATGCCGCCGAAGCCGAACACCGAACTCACCACGTGCTTGGGCGAGGTGTCCATCACCACGCTCCAGATATTGGCGGTCCAGGCCTGGTGCGCGCCCACCGCCAGCGAGATGAACAGCACCGCCATCCACAGGCTGCTGGCGCCGGCGGCGAACACGATCGACGAGATGCACAGCGCGAAGGCCAGCATCGACACCAGGCGCGAGCGTACCGGCGCCATGCCGCGCGAGATCAGGTAGGAGGACACGGCGCCGCCGAACACGCTGCCGAAGTCCGCCATCAGGTAGATCACCATCAAGGGCAGGCCCATCTGGGTCACGCTGATGCCGAGGTGGTACTGCTGGTTGAGGAACGGCGGCAGCCAGTACAGGTAGAACCAGAACACCGGCGAGGTGATGGCGTAGGCCACGGTGAAGGCCCAGGTGCCGCGCATCTTCAGGATGCGCGAGTAGGGCACCTTGGCCGGCGCCGGCTCGACGCCCTGCTGCACGTAGGCCAGTTCCTGCTGGCTGACGCGCGGGTGCTCTTCCGGGTTGTAGTAGTTGCGCAGCCAGAACACGAGCCACACGAAGCCCAGTGCGCCGATGGTGAAGAACGCCGCCTGCCAGCCCCAGACCTGCAGGATGAACGGCAGCATCAGCGGGGTCAGCATGGCGCCGACGTTGGTGCCGGCGTTGAAGATGCCGGTGGCCATGGCGCGCTCGCCGGCCGGGAACCACAGCCGCGTGGTCTTGACGCAGGACGGGTAGTTGGCGGCTTCGGCCAGCCCGAGGAAGAAGCGGCACACCATGAAGCCGGCGGCGCTGGCGGCGAAGCCGTGCGCGGCGGCGGCGATGCTCCACAGCACCACGGCGATGGCGAAGGCGCGTTTGACGCCGACCTTGTCGATGAAGCGGCCCTGCGCGGCGAAGCCGGCGGCGTAGCCGACCTGGAACCAGAAGTTGATGTTGGCGTAGTCCTGCGCGGTCCAGGCCATGGCCTTGGCCAGCACCGGCTGCATCACGCCCAGCGCGGCGCGGTCGATGTAGTTGATGGTGGTGGCGAAGAAGACCAGCGCCAGCATGCCCCAGCGCATCTTGCCGATGGCGAAGGCGCTGCGGATCTTGTCGCCGACGCTGCCGGAGGGGGCGGCCGCCGTCAGGGGGGTGGGGGTAGTCGACATCCTGTTGTTCTCCATTCGTTTATGGCGACGGCGTCTGAATCCCGTCGTCGCTGTTTTATCGCGTTGTTACAAGGTGTTGTTTTTATTGGGCGTGAAGCGGTGCGCTGGCCTGGCGTCCCGGTGCCGCGGTGCGCGCGGCCGAGGGTCTGGTCAGGGACGGCGTGCGGGGCGGTGATGTCGCGGCGCGACCGTCGGGTCTTGCTCTGCCCCCGGGTGGAGGGCGGCGCGTCGTCCTGCGGGTGTGAGGACGGGGGGCGCTCAAAATGTAGCAACAGGGCTAGGGGACGACAATTCCGATTATCGAAAATATGTTCGTTAATCGGTCGTTGCAGAAGGGGACGCCGTTACAGCGGCATTCAGGGGGTGGTTCTGTTGGTTTGTTGCCATGCAGCACGTGTGTCGGTATGGCCGGTGCCCGCTGTGAGGCCCGGCGGCCGAGCCGGCGCGCCTGGCGGAAAAACCCGGTGTCGGCCCGGCTTCGACCAACCTTGGCCTCAGGCTGGCACGGTGGTGCCGGGCTCGGCTAGCCGGCCGCCACGGTCTCGTCGTCCTCGGCCTCCTCGCCGAGGAAGCCGCCGCTCTGGTGCGCCCACAGCCGCGCGTACAGCCCACCCTGCGCCAACAGCGCGGCGTGCGTGCCTTCCTCGACGATCTGGCCGCGGTCGAGCACGACCAGCCGGTCCATCGCGGCGATGGTGGAGAGGCGGTGCGCGATCGCCACCACGGTCTTTCCTTGCATCAGGCGGTACAGGCTGCCCTGGATCGCCGCTTCCACTTCCGAATCGAGCGCGCTGGTGGCTTCGTCCAAGAGCAGGATCGGCGCGTCCTTCAGCATCACGCGGGCGATGGCGATGCGCTGGCGCTGGCCGCCGGAGAGCTTGACGCCGCGCTCGCCGACGTGGGCCTCGTAGCCGTGGCGGCCCTTGGGGTCGGTCAGGGTCTGGATGAACTCGTGCGCCTCGGCGCGGCGCGCGGCGGCGACCATCTGCTCGTCGCTGGCGTCGGGGCGGCCGTACAGCAGGTTGTCGCGCACCGAGCGGTGCAGCAGCGAGGTGTCCTGCGTCACCATGCCGACCTGGGCGCGCAGGCTGTCCTGCGTGACGTGGGCGATGTCCTGGCCGTCGATCAGGATGCGCCCGCCCTCCACGTCGTAGAAGCGCAACAGCAGGTTGACGATGGTCGACTTGCCGGCGCCGCTGCGCCCCACCAGGCCGATCTTCTCGCCCGGCCGCACCGTCAGCGTGAGCTGGTCGATCACCTTGCGCTCGCCGCCGTAGCCGAAATCGACCGCCTCGAAGCGGACCTCGCCGCGCGTCACCGCGAGCGGCTTGGCGTCCGGGCGGTCGGTGACGGCGATGCTGCGCGACAGCGTGGCGATGCCGTCCTGCACCGTGCCGATGTGTTCGAACAGGCTCGACATCTCCCACATGATCCAGTGCGAGATGCCGTTGAGGCGCAGCGCCATCGCGGTGGCGGCGGCCACCGCGCCGACCCCGACCTGGCCCTGGCTCCACAGCCACAGCGTGGCGCCGGCGGTGCTGGCGATGAGCACCATGCTGAGGGCGTGGTTGGTGACTTCGAAACCGCTCACCAGCCGCATCTGGCGGTAGGCGGTAAGCATGAACTCCTGCATCGCGCTCCTGGCGAAGCCGGCCTCGCGCTGGCCGTACGAGAACAGCTTGACGGTGGCGATGTTGGTGTAGGCGTCGGTGATGCGCCCGGTCATCAGGCTGCGCGCGTCGGCCTGGGCGCTGGCGGCACGCCCCAGGCGCGGCACGAAGAAGGCCAACGTGGCGACGTAGAGCGCCAGCCAGCCGAGGAAGGGCAGCATCAGCACCAGGTCGAAACGGCCCACCACCGCCACCATGGTGACGAAGTAGATCACCACGAACACCAGGATGTCGGTGACGATGACCACCGTTTCGCGCACCGCCAGCGCGGTCTGCATCACCTTGGCCGAGACCCGGCCGGCGAATTCGTCCTGGTAGAAGCTCATGCTCTGGCCGAGCAGGTGGCGGTGGAAGTTCCAGCGCAGCAGCATCGGGAAATTGCCGGCCAGGCCCTGGTACTTGCACAGCGACTGCAGCGCGATCAGCAGCGGGCTCGCCAGCAGGATGCCGGCCAACAGCAGCAGGTTGTGCTGCTGCGTCTGCCACAGCTGCGCCGGCGGCACCTTGCTCAGCCAGTCCACCACCGACCCCAGCATCGAGAACAGCAGCGCCTCGAAGGCGCCGATCAGCGCGGTGAGCGAGGTCATCGCCGCGATCAAGGGCCGCAGGCCGCGGGTGCAGGACCAGACGAAGGGGAAGAAGCCCTGGGGGGGCTGGGCCGGTGGCGTGTCGGGGTAGGGGTGCAGCCGTTTTTCGAACCAGGCGAACATGGGGGAGTGTCCTAAGTCCTGTGTAGTCAGGAACAACTCAGAACCTGTTCAGGGTCTGTCGCGAGCGGCCCTCAGCGGGGCGAAGAGCCGCACAGAAACCGGAATGTACTGGAGTACATGAGGATTTCTGAGCGCTGAGCGAATCACTACGTGCAAATCTTCGATTTGCTCAGTGATAGATTCGCACGCAGTGCGCATGGGCCCCAATCAGGGACGCGCAGCAGGATCATGAACTAGGGTATCAGCGCGTGCTGTTCCAGTTATGTATCGCTTCCTTCTTGTTGTCGGCCTGGGCGCCGATGGCGTTGCAGTTGCCGTTGCCGGCGTAGCGCGTGCATTGCACCCAGTAGCGACGCGAGCCGCTCTTGATCAGCTCGGCGCGCGAACCGCACTTGTTGCAGGGTTTGAGGGTTTCGGGGACGGTCTGGTTCATGGCGGTCTCGTGATGGTGCGATGGGGCGGCGCGGCCGCCCGATAATGGCCGATGATACCGCAAAGCCGGCCGTGGCACGGCGGGCGCTGGCCGGCACAGGGCGGCCGCGCAAGATAATGCCACCCGCCGCGCGCGAACAGCCTATCATCTGTTTATGCGGCGCCGCCGTCGGCGCCGCTGCAGGGAGATACCTGCAACCGCCTTACCGTGGTGCCGGGGCATGGCACGATGCCGGCACCGCCAGGAGATATCCGATGGCTAAGGGTCAAGTGCGCAGCAACAAGGAAGTCAAGAAGCCGAAGCAGGCCAAGCAGAAGGTGGTGGAGCCGGGCTCGATCATTCCGCCGGGCCGAGGCCGCGAACCGGCCAAGAAGTAAGCCGCCGGTCAAAACAAAACCCCGTCATGCTGACGGGGTTTTTTGTTGCGGCTCACGGCGCCTGGTGGCGGCGGGCTCAGGCCAGTTTCAGGATGCTGCGCGCCACCGCCTCGGCCACCTTGATGCCGTCGACCCCGGCCGACAGGATGCCGCCGGCGTAGCCGGCGCCTTCGCCGGCGGGGAACAGGCCGCGCACGTTCAGGCTCTGGCAGTCCTCGCCGCGGGTGATGCGCAGCGGCGACGAGGTGCGGGTTTCCACGCCGGTCAGCACCGCGTCGTTCATGGCGAAGCCGCGGATCTTCTTGTCGAAGGCCGGGATCGCCTCGCGCATGGCGGCGATGGCGTAGTCGGGCAGCGCGCTGGACAAGTCGCCCAGCTTGACGCCCGGCTGGTAGGACGGCGTGACCGAGCCGAGACGGCTGGACGGCCGGCCGGCGAGGAAGTCGCCCACCAGCTGGCCCGGCGCCTCGTAGGTGCCGCCGCCCAGCACGAAGGCGCGCGATTCCAGCTCGCGCTGCAGCACGATGCCGGCCAGCGGGCCGCTGCCGGGGAAGTCGGCCGGGGTGATGCCGACCACGATGCCGGCGTTGGCGTTGCGCTCGGCGCGCGAGTACTGGCTCATGCCGTTGGTGACGACGCGGTTGGGTTCCGACGTGGCGGCCACCACCTGGCCGCCCGGGCACATGCAGAAGCTGTACACCGAACGGCCGTTGCTGGCGTGGTGCACCAGCTTGTAGTCGGCCGCACCCAGAAGGGGGTGGCCGGCGTACTTGCCGAGGCGCGCCTTGTCGATCAGCGTTTGCGGGTGCTCGATGCGGAAGCCCACCGAGAACGGCTTGGCCTCCATGAACACCTCGCGCGCGTGCAGCATCTCGAAGGTGTCGCGCGCGCTATGGCCGAGCGCGATGACCACGTGGTCGGACAGGATCTGTTCGCCGTTGGCCAGCACCAGGCCGCGCATCTGCTTGCCGGTGGGGCCGTCTTCGATCAGCACGTCGGTCACCTTGTGCTCGAAACGGATCTCGCCGCCCAGCGCCTCGATGTTGGCGCGCATTTTTTCCACCATGCTGACCAGGCGGAAGGTGCCGATGTGCGGCTTGTTGACGTAGATGATTTCCTCGGGCGCGCCGGCCTTGACGAACTCTTCCAGCACCTTGCGGCCGAGGTAGCGCGGGTCCTTGATCTGGCTGTACAGCTTGCCGTCGGAGAAGGTGCCGGCGCCGCCTTCGCCGAACTGCACGTTGGATTCCGGGTTGAGCACGTTCTTGCGCCACAGCCCCCAGGTGTCCTTGGTGCGCTCGCGCACTTTCTTGCCGCGTTCCAGGACGATCGGCCGGAAGCCCATCTGCGCCAGGATCAGCCCGGCAAACAGGCCGCACGGGCCGAAGCCCACCACCACCGGCCGGCTGGCCAGGGTGCTGGGCGCCTGGCCGACGAAGTGGTAGCTCATGTCCGGGGTCGGCACGACGTGGATGTCTTTGGCGAATTTCTTCAGCAAGGCGGCCTCGTTGGCGACCTCGACGTCGACGATGTAAATCAGCTGCATCGTCGATTTGCGCGCGTCGTAGCTGCGCTTGAACACGGTGAAGCTGCCCACCTCGGCCTCGGGCACGCCCAGGTAAGCCACGATGGCTTGGCGCAGCGCCGCTTCCGGGTGGTCGAGCGGCAGTTTGATTTCAGACAATCGCAACATTGGGTAATCCAGATCCTTGGCTTCGGCGCGCGGCAGAAGCCTTTACCAATCAACAAGGTGGCTATTGTATAGAGAGCCGGGCCTGGCGAGGTAGCTTATTCACCGTGCAGCGGGACGACGCGTTCGGTTTTCCGTGCGCCATGCGTCGCCAAATGACGGTTATCCGAACGCGTGCCGGTTTCATTCAAAATCTGACGTCATAGAATGAAGAAGTTAGCACCGCCGATGGTGATGTCATGGCGGGCATGAATCATGCAGCGTCGGCGGGGTTGAAATACCAGCAGGCCGCAGAGCCTGCCGCTTCACCGGGCACGTCCGCGCCGTCGCTAGCAGCGGTACGACGCGCCCGCCACCCCTGACCAGGGCGCACCGACGCCCTGGCCGATGCCGTCAACAAAGGAGAGTCATTCATGCTGTCTTCCCGTATCCGTCGTCCCTTCGCGCTCGGCGCCATGGCCCTGGGCCTGGCGCTGGCCTTTGCCCCGGTCGCCTCGCAAGCCGAAGCCCCGGTTGCCGCCCCGGTGGTCAAGTACGACTACGATCAGGACATCTTCCACCCCGTCTACGCCAGGCACGGCATGGTCGCCGCCGAGCAGGAGCTGGCCAGCCGCATCGGCCTGGACGTGTTGAAGCGCGGCGGCAACGCCGTCGACGCCGCGGTGGCGGTGGGCTTCGCGCTGGCGGTGGTGCTGCCCAACGCCGGCAACCTCGGCGGCGGCGGCTTCATGGTGCTGCACGACACCAAGAGCGGCCAGGACGTGGCGCTCGACTTCCGCGAGATCGCCCCGGCCAAGGCCAGCCGCGACATGTACCTGGACGAGAAGGGCAACGTCGCCGAGGGCCGCTCGACCTACACCCACCTCGCCGTCGGCGTGCCGGGCACGGTGGCCGGCATGGAGCACGCGCTCAAGCGCTGGGGCACGATGAAGCTGGCGGACCTGATCGCGCCGTCGATCAAGTTGGCCGAAGGCGGCATCGTGGTGAGCCCGACCATGGCCAAGATGCTGGAAGTGGAGAAGGACAACCTCGGCAAGTGGGACAGCACGCGCGCCATCTTCTTCAAGAACGGCCGCCCGCTGCAGCTGGGCGACAAGCTGGTGCAGAAGGACCTGGCCAAGTCGCTCAGGCTGATCGCCAAGCACGGCAGCAAGGTCTTTTATAACGGCGAGATCGGCGACAAGATCGTGGCCGAGATGGCGCAGCACGGCGGCCTGATCGGCAAGGACGACCTCAAGAACTACAAGGTGGAAGAGCGCGCGCCGGTGCGCGGCGAGTACCGCGGCTACCAGGTGGTGTCGATGCCGCCGCCGAGCTCGGGCGGCACCCACATCATCCAGATCCTCAACATGCTGGAGCGCTACCCGCTGGCGCAGTACGGCGTGAACAGCGCGCAGACCATCCACCATATGGCGGAGGCCATGAAACTGGCCTACGCCGACCGCGCCGAATACCTGGGCGACCCGGGCTTCGTCAAGGTGCCGGTGAAGGGGCTGACCTCGAAGAAGTACGCCGACGAGCTGGCGCAGAAGATCGACCCGGTCAAGGTGCTGCCGGCCTCCGCCATCAAGCCGGGCAAGCCGCAGCCGTATGAAAGCGACCAGACCACGCATTACTCGATCGTCGACGCCAAGGGCAACGCGGTGGCGGTGACCTACACGCTGAACCTGAACTTCGGCAGCGGTATCGTCGCCCGTGGCACCGGCATCCTGCTCAACGACGAGATGGACGACTTCTCCGCCAAGCCGGGCGTGCCCAACGCCTACGGCCTGATCGGCGGCGACGCCAACGCCATCCAGCCGGGCAAGCGTCCGCTGTCGTCGATGTCGCCGACGCTGGTGCTGAAGAACGGCAAGCCGTGGCTGGTGACCGGCAGCCCGGGCGGCGCGCGCATCATCACCACCACGCTGCAGACCATCGTCAACGCCATCGACTTCGGCATGAACCCGGCCGAGGCGGCGTCGACGCCGCGCGTGCACCACCAGTGGCTGCCGGACGTGCTGCGCGTCGAGAAGGGCCTGAGCCCGGACACCATGGCGATCCTGCAGAAGCAGGGCTACAAGGTGTCGGTGCAGCCGACCATGGGCCGCACCCAGACCATCCAGCTGCGCGACGACGGCCTGTACGGCTATTCCGACCCGCGCAACCCGGACGGCGCCACGCTCGGCTACTGAGCCGGGACCTGTTGGCGGCCAGCCGCGTTCCTGCGGGACGCGGCTTTCCGGCGGCTGACAAGGTGCCCTGTTCCGACGCTGCCGGACCCGGCACAGCCGGGCCGCTCCGGGTCAGTGACGGAATCCGCCGTCTTGCCGTTTGCACGCCAAGCCGCGCTCCCTCGGGACGCGGCTTTTTGCATGCCCGCGCCTCAGCGCGCCAGCAGCACGTTCTTGGTGAAGCGCACCGGCACGGCGCCGGGGTTGAGGTAGGCGTAGCGCTCGTCGGAGGCGAAGGTCAGCGAGTCGCCGGGGCCGAGGCGCTGGCGCGTGCCGGCGCGTTCCAGCTCCAGCTCGCCGGCGATGACGTACAGCATCTCGTGGCTGCCGGCGGGGTCGGCTTCGGCGTCGTAGCGTTCGCCGGCGGCGAGCTGCCAGAGCCACAGCTCGACGGTGCGGCCGGCACTGCCCAGGCTTTGCAGCAGGCTGGCGTGGCTGTCGGGGTGCCGGCCCTGCCACACCGTCACCGGGGCCGCCGGCTGGCGCGGGTTGGCCGCGGGCGGGCGCACCAGTTCGGCGAACGACAGGCCGAGCGCGGCGGCGAGGCGGTCGAGCGTGGCCAGGCTGACGTTGCTGTCGCCGGCCTCGATGTTGACCAGCATGCGGCGGCTGACGCCGGCGGCGGTGGCCAGCTTGTCCTGGCTCCAGCCCAGCGCTTGGCGCGCCTGGCGCAGGTTGGCCGAAACATCGAGCAGCACTTGCGGGGGAGTGTCGGGCATAGTCTGAGCACTATATTGCACATTGAGCGATATGTGCAGTATAGTGCACTGAGCCGTTTCGCCGCAATCGACCCTCGCTTTCCTTCCCGTGGAGTTCCGTCATGACCTCATCCAGCGCCACCTTGCCCTTGCCTTCCGGGGCGCGTCCCTCGCGCCTGCCGGACTTGGTCTTGCTGCTGATCACGGTGGTCTGGGGCGGCACCTTCCTCGCGGTGCAGACCGCGCTGCAATGGGCCGGGCCGTTCGGCTTCGTCGCGCTGCGCTTCGGCGTGGCCGGGGCGCTGGCCTTGCTGCTGTCGTGGCGCCAGCTGCGCGGCCTGACCCGCGCCGAGCTGCGCGCCGGGGTGCTGATGGGGGCGGTGCTGTGCGGCAGCTACGGCTTGCAGACCATGGGGCTCGGCCTGATCGCCAGCAGCAAGTCGGCCTTCCTCACTGCGCTTTACGTGCCGCTGGTGCCGCTCATCATGCTGCTGCTGTTCCGCCGTCCGCCGCCGCTGGCGGCCTGGCTCGGCATCGCGGTGGCGTTCGGCGGGCTGGTGCTGCTGTCCGACCCGCGCGGCCTGGAGTGGTCGTTCGGCCTCGGCGAGGCGCTGACCCTGGCCGGAGCGGCGATGATCGCGCTGGAAATCTGCCTGCTCGGCCGCTACGCCGGAGGCTGCGAGCCGCGCCGCATGGCCGTGGTGCAGCTGCTGACGGTGGCGCTGCTGGCGACGTTGTTGATGCTGGCGACCGGCGAGGCCGCGCCGCAGCCGACGCCGGGGCTGATCGGCTGCGTGCTTGGGCTGGGGCTGGCCACCACGCTGATCCAGGTGGCGATGAACTGGGCGCAGCAGACGGTGCCGGCCACGCGCGCCACGCTGATCTACGCCATGGAACCGGTGTGGGGCGGGCTGGTGGGCTGGCTCGCCGGCGAGCCGCTCACCGTGCCGGCGCTGTGCGGCGCGGCGCTGATCGTGGCCAGCGTGCTGGTGGCCGAGCTGGGCAAGCGGCGGGCTTAACATCCGTTAACAACTATTTACAAGGCATACATATCGTCTCCCTATACTGGCCGTCACCGCCGCCATCTGAAGGCGGATTGCCGACTCTGGAGAATCCCGATAATGAAAAGAATGCTGATCGCCACGCTGCTCGTCGCCGCCGGCAGCGCCCAAGCGATGACCTTTACCGACTACGCCACGGTGCTGAAGAGCGAGCCGCGTTACCAGACCGTCAAGGACGATAACTGCGAGCAGGTCAACGAACCCGTCGCGGCGCCGGCCCCGAGCGGCGGCCTGGAAGGCATGGTGACGGCGGAGAACGGCGGGGCGCTCTTGGGCGGCCTGGTCGGCGGGGTGCTGGGCCACCAGGTTGGCGGCGGCAAGGGCAAGACCGCGGCCACCATCGTCGGCGCCATCGGCGGCGCCATGGCCGGGCAGCAGATCGCGCGCAACACCCAGGGCGCGCGTCCGACCACGGCGTCGCGCACCGTGTGCCACCCGTCGCAGCGCGAGGAACTGACCGGTTACGAGGTGACCTACGAATACCACGGCCAGCGCAACACCGTGACGCTGCCCAGCGATCCGGGCCGGCGCCTGAAGATGACGGTCAACGCCCAGCCGGCGGCCAGTGCGCCGGCGGCGAACACCACCAACTACTGAGTCGTCAGAACCAGTTCATGCGCTTAGGGCGGCAGCGGCCGAGTACGACCGGCCCCGGGCCGCTCGTCAAAGAATCGTGAGCCGGTTCTGACCAGGGTTGGCCGAAGGCCCGGGTCTTCGGCCAACCTTTTCGCCATCGCGCCGGGCGCTCAGCCCGGTTGCATCAGGTTCAGCTCACGGGCGGTGAGCCACAGCCGCAGGTCGAATTCCAGTTGGTGGTAGTCCGGCTCCATGTGGCAGCACAACTGGTAGAACGCCTTGTTGTGCTCCTTCTCCTTCAGGTGCGCCAGCTCGTGCACCGCGATCATCTTCAGGAACTGCGGCGGCGCCTCGCGGAACAGCGTGGCGATGCGGATCTCGTTCTTGCTCTTCAATTTGCCGCCCTGCACCCGCGCCACGAAGGTATTGGTGCCGAGGGTGCCGTGCACCGGGTGCTGGCGGTTGTCGTACAGCACCTTGGCCAGCGGCGTGGCGTTCTTCAGGTAGCGCTGGCGCAGCTCGGCCAGGTACTGGTACAGCGCGCGGTCGGTCTGCACCGTGTGGCGCTCCGGGTAGCGCTCGGCCAGCCAGGTGCCCAGGCGCCGGTCGGCGACCAGCGCGCGCACGCGCTCGAGCAGCGCCGGCGGGTAGCCGGCGAGGTAGGGAAAATCGGACATGCGCCATTGTAGCGCGGCGCCGCCCATCCCCGACCAAAGATGAATGGTGAGGCGGCGCGCTCCCTTGTACAAAGCAGGAGAGACCGGGCGTCTTTCGCGGAAGACGGCGAGCCCGGCGACAGGGAGAGACTGCATGGCTTATCTGCAACATCACGCGCCGGTCGCGGCGCCGCCCGCGGCGGAGACCGGACGCTCGGCCTTCGGCGGCGGCCGGCCGCGCACGCTGGACGACTTCCTCGCCGGCGACCCCGGGCTCGCGGCGGTGGCGCGCCGCGCGCTGCGCCTGGTCGGCAAGGACATTCCGCTGCTGATCGAAGGCGAGACCGGCACCGGCAAGGAGCTGTTCGCGCGCGCCTTCCACCGCAGCGGGTCGCGCTTCGACCGGCCCTTCGTGGCAGTCAACTGCGCCGCGATCCCGGAAGGGCTGATCGAATCGGAGCTGTTCGGCTACGAGGAGGGCGCCTTCAGCGGCGCGCGCCGGCGCGGCCACGTCGGCAAGCTGCTGCAGGCCAACGGCGGCACGCTGTTTCTCGACGAGATCGGCGACATGCCGCTCGCCCTGCAGGCGCGCCTGCTGCGCGTGCTGCAGGAACGCGAGGTGACGCCGCTCGGCTCCAGTCGTGTCCTGCCGGTCGACTTCTCGCTGCTGTGCGCCACCCACCGCGCCCTGCCCGAGGCGGTGGCGGCGGGCCGCTTCCGCGCCGACCTCTACTACCGCATCAACGGCGTGCGTCTGGCGCTGCCGCCGCTGCGCGAGCGCAGCGACCTGGTGCCGCTGGTGGCGCAGCTGCTGGCGGACGAGTGCGGGGGGCGGCCGGTGGCGGTGGCGCCGGCGGTGTGGCAGGCGTTCGCCCGCTACCCCTGGCCCGGCAACCTGCGCCAGCTGCACGGCGTGCTGCGCACCCTGTGCGCGCTGCTGGAACCGGGCGAGACCCTGCTGCCGAGCCACCTGCCCGAGGAGTTGCTGGAGGCCGTGCCGGCGGCCGGGGTCGAAGAGGCCGAGGCGCCGTCCGCCGCGCCGCCCCGTGCCAGCGCCCCCCACGGCGAGCGCCTGGCCGAGGTCGAGCTGCAGCTGATGCGCCGCGTGCTGGCCGATTGCAACGGCAACGTCAGCGCTGCGGCGCGCCGCCTCGGGGTCAGCCGCAACACCCTGTACCGCCGCCTCAAGCCGGCGCCGCGCTGACGGCGCGCTTCGCCCCCCCAACACGGCACAAGCCCGACGCTCCGGAGAGGAACGTCGGGCTTGCGGCGTTGGCGCCCCGCCCGCCGCGGGGCGGGCGGGGCAATCCGCCTCAGAAGAACAGGATGGCGCCGAGCGATACGCTGTCGGTGTCGATGTCGGTGACCTTGTTGCGGCGGCGGTTCAGCTCGCCCACCAGGGTCAGGTTCGGCGTCAGGCTGTAGTAGGCGCCGAGCGTGGTGCCGGCGACGCGGTTGATGTAGCCGCTGCCTTCTTCGCTGGTGGCCTTGGTGCGGCTCTCGCCGTAGCTCACGCCCAGTTTCAGGTCGTCGATCTTGTAGGTGGCCTGCGCCAGGTAGCCGTTGGAGCGGCGGTTGTTGCCGTCGGCGTCGGTGCCGCCGGAGAACAGGATGGTGTCGCCGATGCCCTTGCCGCTGAAGCCCTGCGCCATCAGCCCGACGTTGCCGATGTCGGCCTTGGCGCCCAGTTCGAAGCCGGTGGCGTTGTTGTCGCGGATGCGGGTGAACTGCTGGTTGACGAAGCCGAGCCAGGCCTTGCCCGAGGCGGCGTTGCTCTTGAAGCCGTACTCGGCCAGCCCCTGGTAGCCGGGATGGCTGCCGGTGGTGCCGGTGCTGTCCACATCCTTGTTGTCGAACACGCCGAAGCTGGCGTGGAAGCCGTTGTAGTCCGGCGTGGTGTAGGTGATCTGCGGCTGGAACTCGGCGTAGATGTAGCCGGCGCCGATGCCGCCCAGCGTGGTGTTGATGTTGCGCGCCAGCCCGGCGCCGCCGCCGACGCCGATCAGCGTCATGTCGTTGAGGATGGCGTTGGACTGGAACAGGCCGATATCGCGGCCGAACTTGAAGGTGCCGATCTTGTCGTTGCCGAAGCTCAGGTAGTTGGTGCGCGCGTCCACGGTGGACTTGCCGACGCCGGAGGTGGTGCCGGCGAAGGCCGGCGAGTCGGAATCGATGCCCGGCCACATGCCGATCACGCCCTTGATGTCGAGGCCCTTCTGCTTGGTGGCGGCGGTGATGTTGAAGTAGCCCGGCAACAGGCCGTTCTCGATCTGGCTGCTGCGTTCGGCGTTGTCGGCCTTGCTGGTGGTGTAGAAGGCGTTGACCGAGCCGCTGATGTCGAGCGTCCAGCCCTTGTCGTTGTAGATCTCCAGGGCCATGGCCTGGCTGGCGAACAGGGCGGCGACGAGGCTGGCGAGCAGGGTGGTTTGAGTTCTGGTTTTCATGGTTTCTCCATTCCGGTGGCAAACGAGGCGACTGCCGGGCGCCAGCTGCAAGCGCCATTCCCACACCGGGAAAAACCGTCTACGACTTTGGTATGTGATGCGCTATCTCGTTGAAACCAATGGGGTTTGTGGCGGTCCGACGGCGCCGGGGGCGTTCCGCGCCCGGTCGCGCCGGGCCTGGCGGGGCGCGGCCGCTGTGGCGAAGTGCAACACTGTGTCAGCCTGGTACAGTGTTCCATGCCGGCCGTTGCGCCAGTCTGCAACGCCGTCCCGGGCTGGCGCTCGCGGCGGGGCAAGGGTACGCTGTCGCCTCCCCCGTCATTTCCTTGCCCGCCCATGAACCCTGCCTCGCCGGCCGTGCCGGTTTCGCTGCGTCGTTTCCGTCCGTTCTGGCTGTACTGGCTGACCCGCGTCTGCCTCACCAGCGGTTTCCAGATCCTCACCGTCGCCATCGGCTGGCAGGTGTACTCGCTCACCGGCAGCGCGCTCGACCTGGGTCTGGTGGGCTTGCTGCAGTTCCTGCCGCGGGTGCTGTTGGTGCTGGTGGTGGGCTCGGTGGTGGACCGCTTCGACCGCCAGCGCATCGTCACCGTGAGCCTGCTGGTGCAGGCCGCGGTGGCGGCGCTCTTGGCGCTGGGCAGCGCGCACGTGGGCTTCGCGGTGAGCCGCGAGCTGATCTTCGCGCTGTCGGTGCTGATCGGCACCTGCCGCTCCTTCGACATGCCGGCGATGCAGGCGCTGCTGCCCAACGTGGTGCCGCCCGCGCTGCTGCCGCCGGCGGTGGCGGCGGCCGCTTCGGCCAACGAGGCGGCCACCATCCTGGCGCCGGCGCTGGGCGGCTTCCTCTACGCGCTGGGCGCCGAGTTCACCTACGGCCTCGACCTGACGCTCTACCTCGGCGGCGCGCTGCTGCTGTCGTGGCTGGCGGCGCGTCCGTCGGAGCCCTCGCAGCAGCGCATGACGCTCGATTCGCTGCTGGTGGGGGTGCGCTTCATCAAGAGCCGGCCCGACATCCTCGGCGCCATCTCGCTCGACCTGTTCGCGGTGCTGCTGGGCGGGGCCACCGCGCTGCTGCCGATCTACGCGCGCGACATCCTGCACACCGGGCCGTGGGGGCTGGGGCTGCTGCGCTCGGCGCCGGCGGTGGGCGCGCTGCTGATGTCGGCCTGGCTGATGCGCTTCCCGATCGCACAGCGGGTGGGGCGGGTGATGTTCGCGGCGGTGGCGGTGTTCGGGCTCGCCACCATCGCCTTCGGCCTGTCGACCTCGTTCGGGCTGTCGCTGGCGGCGCTGGCGGTATTGGGGGCGTCGGACATGATCAGCGTGGTGATCCGCACCACCTTCGTGCAGCTGGAGACCCCGGACGAGATGCGCGGCCGGGTCAGCGCGGTCAATTCGCTGTTCATCGGCGCCTCCAACCAGCTGGGCGAGTTCGAGTCCGGCGCCACCGCGGCGCTGCTGGGCACGGTGCCGGCGGTGGTGGCGGGCGGGGTGGGGACGCTGTTGGTGGCGGCGCTGTGGATGCGGCTGTTTCCGACGCTGGCGCAGCGTCACCGCCTGGTGCAGGGGCCTGCCGCCGACGCCGCCGGCTGAGGCCCCGTCTTGCTTCGCGCCGCGTGGCGGGCGTGGCAGGGTGCGTTGCGGGAGGGCGGCGCGCAGCGCCGCGGCGGCTCAGTGCAATGCGCTCACACCGGCCACAGCGGCGCTTCGTCCATCAGCGCGATCTGCTCGCGCAGCGCCAGGATCTGGTCCTGCCAGTAGCGCGGGCTGTCGAACCACGG
Source organism: Pseudogulbenkiania sp. FW507-F1 (assembly GCF_058781125.1). Lineage (NCBI taxonomy): Bacteria > Pseudomonadati > Pseudomonadota > Betaproteobacteria > Neisseriales > Chromobacteriaceae > Pseudogulbenkiania > Pseudogulbenkiania sp. FW507-F1. Next base: position 15,689 of record NZ_JBYSWM010000024.1, read on the forward strand.
GAAGGCCGCCGGAAACGCGGGGTCGTGCCAGCGTCGCGCCAGCCAGGCGCTGTAGTGGATCAGCCGCAGCGTGCGCAGCGCCTCGACCAGGTACAGTTCGCGCGTGTCGAACTCGCAAAAATCCTCGTACCCCGCTAGCAGGTCGGCCAGCTGGGCGCTCTGCTCGCTGCGCTCTCCCGACAGCAGCATCCACAGATCCTGTACCGCCGGCCCCATGCGGCAGTCGTCGAAATCGACGAAGTGCGGCCCGGCCTCGGTCCACAGCACGTTGCCGGCGTGGCAATCGCCATGCAGGCGGCGCAGCGTGATGGCGCCGGCGCGGTCGTAGCCGCGCGCCACGCCGTCCAGCGCCTGGCGCGCCACGCCCAGGTACACCGCGCGCAACTCGTCCGGGATGAACGGGCAGTCCGCCAGGAAGGTCAGCGGCTCCGCGCCGAAGCTCGCCGCGTCCAGCGTCGGCCGTAGCGCGAACGGCGTCACCGCGCCGACGGCGTGGATGCGACCGAGAAAGCGTCCCAGCCATTGCAGCGTGTCCGGGCGGTCGAGCTCCGGGGCGCGTCCGCCGCGGCGCGGGAACAGCGCGAAGCGGAAGCCGGCGTGCTGATGCAGTGTGCGGCCGGCGATGCCGAGCGCGCCGACCACCGGAATCTCGTGGCCGGCCAGTTCCGCCACGAAGGCGTGCTCTTCCAGGATCTGCGCATCGCTCCAGCGCTCGGGGCGGTAGAACTTGGCCACCAGCGGCGGCGCGTCGTCCAGGCCGACCTGGTAGACGCGGTTTTCGTAGCTGTTGAGCGCCAGGAGCTGGCCGTTCACCGGCAGGCCGAGGCCTTCCAGCGCGTTCAGCAGGCAGTCCGGGGTGAGCCCGGCAAAGGGAGGGGATGTGGTCATGGCTGCATTATACGACCTCCGCCACGCCGGGCGCGGACGCGTCGCGTGGTGGCCGGGCGGGCCTGGCCGGGGCACGCCCCTTCCAGCCGGGACGGGGGATTCTCCGCTACACTGCGGGTCTTTCCCGTTGTCTTGAAGTGGGCCGATGTCCAAGTACGCCACGCTGGTCGATTTTTTCGTTGCCGCCATCGAGCACGGCAGCTACCGCGCCGGCGACGCGCTGCCGTCGCTGCGCCGCCTGTGCGAGACCCACGGCGTCGGCATGAACACCGCCAAGCGCGCCTACTACGAGCTGGAGCGGCAGGGCTACGTCGAGGCGCTGCCGCGTGCCGGGTTCCGCGTGGCGCCGGGCGGCGCGGCACCGGCTTCGGCCAACCTGGCCCCGCTGTTGCCGTGGGGGTCGCCGTTCATCAATCCGGCCTTGTTCGACGGCCGCGCGCTGGCGCAGGCCTTCGTGCGCGTGCAGCGGCGCTACCCCGAACTGCTGGCGCGGCACGAACTGCTCGGGCTGGACGCGCTGCGGCGCCAACTGGCGCGCCGCTGCCACGCCGAGGGCATGGCGCTCGACTGGGACCAGCTCGTGATCACCTGCGGCGGCATGGAAGCGCTGGCGCTGGCGGTGCAGGTGGTGACGCACGCGCTGGCGGCGCCGTGCCTGGCGGTGACCACGCCGGCCTTCCCCGGCCTGTTGGGGGTGCTGGCGCAGCACGGCATCGCCACCCTGGCGCTGCCGGTCGGGCTCGACGGCGCGCTCGACCTGGCGCCCTTGGCGCAAGGGTTGGCCGAAGGCCGGGTGCACGGCATCGCGGTGATGGCCAACTTCCAGCATCCCACCGGGCAGTGCCTGAGCGACGCCGCGCGTGACGCCTTGTGGCAGCTCGCCGAGCGCCACGACGTGCCGCTCATCGAGGACGACGCCTACCGCCAGCTGGCGTTCGCGGCGCCGGCCCCGGCGCCGTTCAAGGCGCGCGACACCGCCGGTCGGGTGCTGTACTGCGCCACCTTCTCCAAGTCGTTGGCACCCGGCTACCGCGTCGGCTGGATCGCGCCGGGGCGCTACCTCGACGCGGTGTGCCGGCTCAAGGTCAGCACCACGCTGGCCTCGCCGCTGCCCAACCAGATGGCGATCGCCGAACTGCTGGCCGACGGCGGCGACCCGCCCGGCCTGCGCCGGCTGTGCCAGCAACTGGCCGACCGCGCCGCCGCGCTGCGCCAGGCGCTGGCGGAGCGGCTGCCGCCGACGGTGCGGCTGTCATGCCCGCAAGGCGGCTACTTCCTGTGGCTGGAGCAGGACGCGGGGCCGGACAGCCAGACGCTGCTGGCCGAGGCGCAGGCGCACGGCCTGCACTTCGCGCCCGGCGCGTTGTTCCACCCCGATGGCACCGGCCGCCACGCCCTGCGCCTCAACCTGAGCTACGTCGAGCCCGGCTGGCAGCTCGCCGCGCTGGACTGGCTGGCGGCGGCGCTCACTCGCCGATGAAGCTGCTGTCGGCGCTGACGTAGCGGTGCGGCGCGTCGACGGCGCGCAGCACGAAGCGCAGCGGCTGGCTGCCGCGCTGTACCGTGCCGGGATCGACCGCCACCCGCACCCCGACCGTGGCGACGGTCAGCGCCGGCACCAGCACCGGGGCGTCGTCGCGCAGGCGGGCGCCGTGCAGCCCCGCCACCTCGACGCGGAAGCGGTGCGCCTGCTCGTCGCCGTTCATCACCCTGAGGCTGTAGCTGTTTTCCAGCCAGCCGTCGTCGCCCTCCCGCACCAGCGAGGCGCGGTCGCGCAGCACGTCGAGCTTGTACGGCGTGTGGTTCAGCAGGCCGGTCGCCGTCAGCACCAGCAGCATCGCCAGCAGCCCGCCGTAGACCAGCACGCGCGGGCGCTGCCAGAGGCGGCGCGGCCGCCCATCGCCGCCGTCCTCGGCGCGCTGGGTGGTGAAGCGGATCAGCCCGCGCGGCGCGCCGATCTTGTCCATCACCGCGTCGCAGGCGTCGACGCAGGCGGCGCAGCCGATGCACTCGTACTGCAGGCCGGCGCGGATATCGATGCCGGTGGGGCAGACCTGCACGCACAGCCCGCAGTCGACGCAGTCGCCGCGCGCCACGCCGGGCTGGGCGTCCTTGCGCAAGGCGCCACGCGGTTCGCCGCGCGGCACGTCGTAGGCCACGAGCTTGGTGTCCGGGTCGAACATGGCGCCCTGGAAGCGTGCGTACGGACACATGTGCAGGCACACCTTCTCGCGCAGCACGCCGGCCAGCAGGTAGGTGAAGCCGCCGTAGAGCAGTGCCCAGAACGCCTCCCACGGTCCGATGGCGAGCGTGGGCAGGCCGGCCGCCAGTTCGCGCATCGGGCTGAAGTAGCCGACCAGGGTGAGCCCGGTCCACAGCGAGAACGCCGCCATCAGCACGTGCTTGCCGCCCTTGCGCATCACCTTGTTCAGACGCCACGGCGCGGCGTCGAGGGCGCGGCGCGCCGCCGGCTTGCCCTCGGTCCAGCGCTCGATCCACAGCATGATCTCGGTGTACACCGTCTGCGGACAGGAAAAACCGCACCACAGCCGGCCCGACAGCGTGGTCCACAGGAACAGCCCGAAGGCGCTCGCCATCAACAGCGCGGCGAGGTAGACCATGTCCTGCGGCAGCAGCGTCAGGCCGAACAGGTGGAAGCGTCCGCCCGCCAGGTCGAGCCAGACCGCCTGGCGACCGTGCCATGGCAGCCAGGGCAGGCCGAAGTAGAGCAGCTGGGTGATGACGACGAAGGCGACGCGCCAGGTGTTGAAGCGCCCCCGCGTCAGGCGCGGGTAGAGCTTGATCGGTAGGGCTGGGACTGTGGACATGGCAACACCATCATGAAACGGGATGGCGTCAGGGTAGGCGGGGCGGTGCCGGCGCATAAGGCACAGCGCGCGGGAAAATGACGGACACAGGGCCGAGTGGGGGCTGCGGCAGGATTTTGCCGGGGTTGGGGGCGGCGCCAGGCCCCCCGTGGCGTGCCAGGCGGCCGCTAGCCGTCCATCTCGCTGAAGATCTTCTTGAAATCGGGCTCGCTGTCTTCCTCCGGCGACATGTCGAGCGCCGACTCCACTTCCTTCAGATGCTGCGACATCCACGCCTTGGCCTGGGCCGCGTCGCCGGCCTCGAGCAGGGCGATCAGGGCGTCGTGGCTGTCGCATTTGCAGTCGGCGCTCCACGACGAACCGTACACCGCGATGATCAGCGACGAGCGCGACACCAAGCGCACCAGGAAGTCGGTCAGGTCGTCGTTGCCGGCGATGCTCAGCAGGCGCACGTGGAACTGGCCGGACAGCTTGATGGCCTGGCGGTGGTCGCGTACGCGCTGCGCCTCGTGTTCCTGGCGGGCGATCTCCCTGAGCTCGGCGATATCGCTGGGGCGGATGTTCGCGATCACCTGGTCGAGCGTGCCCACTTCGATCAGCTGGCGCGCCGCAAAAATGTTCTTCGCCTCGGCGATGGTGGGTTTGGCCACCGTCGCGCCGCGCTTGGGCAGGATCGTCACCAGGCGCTCCAGCGCCAGGCGCTGCAGTGCCTTGCGGATGACGGTGCGGCTGACCTCGAAGCTCTCGGTCAGCGCGTCTTCCGGCAGTTTCATGCCCGGCTGCAGGCGGTGCTCGATGATCGCGGTGAACAGCCGCGCGTATACCAGTTCGTCCTTGGTGCCTTCCTCACCCCGTTGGGGATGAGCGGGTGATAGTCCCCGAAGCATGGTTGCTCACTCCTTGATGTCGTCTATAGGACCCTGGCCACTATCTTAACCCGCAAACGGCGCCGAACCCATGGCGCCGGCAAATTTGTTTGTGTACCAAATTATATTGAATGGTATACAAATATTTCGACGATGGCGGTGCGGAATGTCGCTGCCATGCCCGAGTCGCCCTGAGGTGTGTCAGAAAAACCTCAGTAAAAACAGTGCGCTAGCTTGGTTATTACTGCGTATACGAAAATGTTATTGTTGCGTGTACGAAATCTGCTAACAATGAAGAGCAACAAGGCCAGCAAGAGCCTCTAAGACTAGCAAAACTGCAAAGGAGAATTTCGATGCACCAACCGCATTCCCCCGGCCACGCCGGCCAGTGTCCGCAAGGCTACAGCGAGCGGCTCTACAACGAAGACCTCGGTCCGCTCAAGGACCAGCATTGGAACTGGTACAACATCTTCGCCTTCTGGATGTCGGATGTGCACAGCGTCGGCGGCTACGTCTTCGCCGGCAGCCTGTTCGCGCTGGGCCTGGCGAGCTGGCAGGTGCTGGTGTGCCTGCTCATCGGCATCGGCATCGTGCAGTACGTGGCCAACAAGATCGGGCGGCCGAGCCAGCAGGGCGGCATCCCCTACCCGGTGGTGTGCCGCATGTCGTTCGGCGTGTTCGGCGCCAACATTCCGGCGGTGATCCGGGGACTGATCGCGGTGGCCTGGTACGGCATCCAGACCTACCTCGCCTCCTCGGCGCTGGTGATCGTGGTGCTGCGCTTCTTCCCGGAACTGGCGTACCTCGGCCATATCAAGTTCGCCGGGCTGTCGGCGCTGGGCTGGATGGGGTTCATGACGATGTGGGCGCTGCAGGCGCTGGTGTTCTGGCACGGCATGGAGGCGATCAAGAAGTTCATCGACTGGGCCGGCCCGGCGGTTTACGCCGTGATGCTCCTGCTGATGGCGTACATCGTGTACAAGGCCGGCTGGCACAACATCAACTTCGACCTCAGCACCAAGCGCCTGACCGGGCTCGACGCCGCCTGGCAGATGGTGCTCGCGGTGGTGCTGGTGGTGTCCTACTTCTCCGGGCCGACGCTGAACTTCGGCGACTTCACGCGCTACGCCAAGAGCATGGACGAAGTGAAGCGGGGCAACTTCTGGGGGCTGCCGGTCAACTTCCTGCTGTTCTCCATCGTCACCGTGGTGGTGATCTCGGGCACGCTGCCGGTGTTCGGCAAGCTGATCGAGGACCCGATCGAGACCGTCGGCCTGATCGACAACACCACGGCCGCCGTGCTGGGCGCGCTGACCTTCATCACCGCCACCATCGGCATCAACATCGTGGCCAACTTCGTGTCGCCGGCGTTCGACTTCGCCAACGTCAACCCGCAGAAGATCAGCTGGCGCATGGGCGGCATGATCGCCGCGGTCGGCTCGATCTTCATCACGCCGTGGAACCTGTTCAACTCGCCGGAAGTGATCCACTACACGCTCGACTCGCTCGCCGCCTTCATCGGCCCGTTGTACGGCATCGTGCTGGTGGACTACTACCTGGTGCAGAAGCGCCGCATCGACGTCGACGCGCTGTACAGCGACAAGCCGGGCAATACCTACTGGTACGAGAACGGCTACAACAAGGCCGCGATCAAGGCGCTGGTACCGGCGGCCGTGCTCGCCCTGATCTGCTCGCACACCCCAGGTCTGAGAGAGTACCTCGGCCACTTCGCGCTGTTCATCGGCGGTTTTGCCGGGGCGCTGCTCTACCGGAAGCTGGGACGTTGTCCCGAGGCGATCAGCAAGATGGTGTTAAGCCGTTCCTGAGTCTTCTCCTTGGTACCTATCTCGAACGGTGGTTTACGCGGCAGCCCTGGCTGCCGCTTTTTTTTTACCGGTCGGCGGAGGCGCACCGGGCGGCGCTCAGTGCGCTTCCTTCAGCGTGACGAACTCCACCAGCACGTTGTGCACGTTGTCCGACAGCCAGATCTGGCCGTCCTGGATCGTCACCTGCAGCTGCATGCTGCGCTCGGCCAGCGCCGCCAGCTGCGCCAGCGTGTCCGGGCTGACGCCGGCGACGTGCAGATGCTCGAAGCGGCTGGCCTTGCCTTCCATGCCCTGCCACCAGATGTCGGCGGCGCGGCCGCCGTAGCTGTAGATCCACACTTGATCGGCACGGCCGCAGGCCTTGCGCAGGCGCTTCTCGTCCGGCTCGCCCAGCTCGATCCACAGTTCGATCTCGTCCGAATAGTTCTTCTGCCACAGGTCCGGCTCGTCGTCCTCGCTGATGCCCTTGGTGAAGGCGAGGGAGTCGCTGGCGTGCCGCGCGAACGCCACCAGCCGCAGCATCATGCGCTCCACCGTTTCCGACGGGTGCAGGGCGAGGGTGAGGTTGTGGCTGGCGTAGTAGCTGCGGTCCAGGTCGGTGATGTTGAGTTCGGCTTTGTAGATGGTGGCTTTGAGCGCCATGGTCGGGTCCGGTTGCAGGCAGTTGAGGGGGAAAGCGCGCTAGTGTAGCGGTTCTGATGGCCGACAACCTACCCCCATCGCTGAGCCGGCCAGAGCGCCACGGCGGCGCGGCGCCTTATGGCGCCGGTGCCCGGTAGGCGTCCCAGTCGGGCTCCCCGGCGAAATGGTCGGCCAGGAAATCGACCAGCGCGCGCACCTTGCGCGGCAGGTACTGGCGGTGCGGGTAGAGCGCGTAGAGGCGGAATTCGGGCAGCGGGTAGCCCTCCAGCAGCGGCACCAGCCGGCCGCTCTTGAGGTCGTCGCCGAGCAGGAAGGTCGGCTCGCAGATGATGCCCATGCCGTGGCGCGCCGCGTCCACCAGCAGGTCGCCGTTGTTGGCGGCGAGTGGGCCGGAGACCTTGACCCGTTCGCTGCCGAAACGCCATTCGTCCACCGGCTCGCTCAGGGTGTAGCGCAGGCACTGGTGGCGGGCGAGTTCGGCGGGCGTGGCCGGGGTGCCGTGGCGCGCCAGGTAGGCCGGCGCGGCGCACACCACCACCCGTACCGGCGCCAGCGCGCGCGCCACCAGCTGGCTCTGGCCGAGGTCGGTGGTGATGCGCAGCGTCAGGTCGACACCGTCCTCCAGCATGTCGCGCTGGCGGTCTTCCAGCAGCAAGTCCACCGTCAGGCGCGGGTAATGGGCGTTGAACTCGGCCAGGATCGGCCCGAGTCGGCGCACACCGAACGCCAGCGGCGCGCTGACGCGCAGCGTGCCGACCGGCTCGCGGCTGGTTTCGGCGGCCTGCGCCTCGGCTTCGTCGACCTGGGCCAGGATGCTGGCCACCCGCGCCAGATAGTCCGCGCCGCTCTCGGTCAGCGCCAGCCGGCGCGTGGTGCGGTTGAGCAAGCGGGTACCCAGGTGCTCTTCGAGCCAGCTCACGTACTTGCTGGCCATGCCGCGCGACAGGCCGAGCTTGTCCGAGGCCAGGGTGAAGCTGCCGCCGTCGGCCACGGCGTGGAACACGCGCATGGCGGTCATCAGGTCCATGATTGTTTCTTGTAAAGAATCAATATTATGAAATATGGCGGGTTTATCGGTTGAATGGCAAGCGTTTTAATGGTGACCATAAACCACCCACCGGAGAACCACCATGATCGACACCCGCACCGCCCCCTACGCCGCCTTCCTGCTGCGCCTGAGCCTGGGCCTGATGTTTCTGGCGCACGGCCTGACCAAGCTGTTCGTGTTCACCCCGGCCGGCACCGCCCAATTCTTCGCCTCGCTCGGCCTGCCCGGCTTCGTCGGCCCGCTCACCATGGTGGCCGAGATCGGCGGCGGCGTGTTGCTGATCCTTGGCGTGGCCGGGCGCCAGGTGGCGCTGCTGCTGAGCCCGGTGCTGCTGGGCGCCACCCTGCTGGTGCATCTGGCCAACGGCTGGGCCTTCACCAACCCGGGCGGCGGCTGGGAATACACCGCCTTCCTGAGCGCGGCGGCGCTGAGCGTGGCCCTGCTCGGCGACGGCGCCTTCGCGCTCAAGCCGCTCGGCCGTCGCGCCTGACGCGGCGTATCATCGACTAACGACCCAAGGAGAACACCATGTCCCGTCTGCCCAGCCTGTTCATCTCGCACGGCGCCCCGACCGTACTGATCGACGGCTCGCCCGCGCCGGCCGCCTGGCGGCGCTGGGCCGACGCCCACGACCGCCCGCGCGCCATCGTCAGCCTGTCGGCGCACCGCCCGGCACGGCAGCCGGGTGCCGGCAGCGCGGCGCACTGGCGCACCGTGCACGATTTCGGCGGCTTCCCGGAACAGCTCTACCGGCTGCAGTACCCGGCACAGGGCGAACGCGCCCTGGCCGACGATATCGACCGCCGTCTCGCCGCCGCCGGCTTCGCGGTGCAGCCGGACGAGCGCCCCGGTCTCGACCACGGTGCCTGGGTGCCGCTGCTGGCGATGTACCCCGACGCCGACATCCCGGTGGTGACCCTGCCGGTGCTGCCGGCGGCGGATGCCGCCACCCATTACCGGCTCGGCCAGGCGCTGGCGGGGCTGGGCGAGGAGGGCGTGCTGCTGGTGGGCTCGGGCAGCCTCACCCACAACCTGTACGAAGTGGCGTGGAACGCCGGCCCCGAAGCGTGGGCGCTGGAGTTCCAGCACTGGATGCTCGAGCGCTTGGCCGAAGGCGACGTCGACGCCGTACTCGACTGGGAACGGCAGGCGCCGCAGGCGCGGCGCAACCATCCCACCGCCGAGCACCTGTTGCCGCTGTTCTTCGCGCTCGGCGCCGGCGGCACGCCGCTCAGCGTGCTGCATAGCGGTATGGAGCACGGCAGCATCGCCATGGACGCGCTGGCGTTTGGTGAGAACCTATCCCATTAAGCGACTGCGCCTTCGCATCTTGAGTGCCGGCAGTACTGCGTGCGAATTCATCGCTGAGCCAATCTCTGCGTGCAAATCTTTGATTTGCCCAGCGATAGATTGGCACGCAGGGATTCGCTCAGCGATAGGGAATCCTCATGTACTCCGTGACCATTCCGGTTTCTGTGCGCTGGCGGCACTCAACCTGCTTTGGTTCGCTCGCCTACTGGGATAGGTTCTGAGCGTTTACTGTCGGCAGCGGGTTCCACTGTCGCGCCAACCCCTGTACACTGTCGCCTTCCCGCGTCGTGCCAATCGGCGCGCGGTCTAGCTTCAACGCCGAAGCCCCCGCATTTTCCATCATCGACGTCTGCCTGGATTGGTGTCGCACAACCTGCGATTGGGCCGTCGCTGGAGTTTTCATGTCCGAAATCAAATTTACCGACCTCGGCCTGTCCGAGCCCCTGTTGCGTGCCGTGGCCGAAACCGGCTATACCACGCCCACCCCGATCCAGGCGCAGGCTATTCCGCAGGTGATCAAGGGGGGCGACCTCTTGGCCGCAGCCCAGACCGGCACCGGCAAGACCGCAGGCTTCACCCTGCCGCTGCTGCACCGCCTCGGCCCGGCGCCGACCCACCTCAAGGGCCGCCCGCGCGCCCTGGTGCTGACGCCGACGCGCGAACTGGCGGCGCAGGTGGAAGAATCGGTGCGCACCTACGGCAAGTACCTGCCGCACAAGTCGATGGTGATGTTCGGCGGGGTCGGGATCAATCCGCAGATCGCCGCGCTCAGGAAGCCGCTGGACATCCTGGTGGCCACGCCGGGCCGTCTGCTCGACCACGCCGGTCAGAAGACCGTCGATCTGTCCGGGGTCGAGATCCTGGTGCTGGACGAAGCCGACCGCATGCTCGACATGGGGTTCATCCACGACATCAAGAAGGTGCTGGCGCTGCTGCCGGCCAAGCGTCAGAACCTGCTGTTCTCGGCGACCTTCTCCGACGAGATCAAGGCGCTCGCCGACCGCCTGCTGAACAACCCGCAGCTGGTCGAAGTGGCGCGCCGCAACACCGCCAACGAGCTGGTCGAGCAGAAGGTGCACCTGGTCGACCGCGACAAGAAGACCGAGCTGCTGACCCACCTGATCAGCCAGGGCGACTGGCACCAGGTGCTGGTGTTCACCCGCACCAAGCACGGCGCCAACCGCCTGGCCGAGAAGCTCGACAAGAGCGGCATCACCGCTGCGGCGATTCACGGCAACAAGAGCCAGAACGCGCGTACCAAGGCGCTGGCCGACTTCAAGGCCAACACGCTGCAAGTGCTGGTGGCCACCGACATCGCCGCGCGCGGGCTGGACATCGACCAGCTGCCGCACGTGGTCAACTTCGAGCTGCCCAACGTGCCGGAAGACTACGTGCACCGCATCGGCCGCACCGGCCGCGCCGGTAACGAGGGCGAGGCGGTGTCGCTGGTGTGCGTGGACGAGTTCAAGTTCCTCAAGGACATCGAGAAGCTGATCAAGAAAGACATCCCGCAGTTCACCGTTCCCGGCTACGAGGCCGATCTGACGGTGACGCCGGAGCCGATCCTGATGGGTGGCCAGCGTCGTGGCCAAGGCCAAGGTCAGGGGCAGCGTCAGGGCCAGGGAGCGCGTCAAGGCCAGGGAGCCGCGCGTCAGGGCCAGTCCCAGCCGCGTCAGGGTCAAGGCCAGGGCCAGGGCCAAGGCCAAGGCCAGCGCCGTGGCGGCGACGGCCAGGCCGGCAACGCACGTAGTAGCGCCGGCGCCAGCGGCGGCCAGAATGGGCGTCGCCACGAGCATGCCGACGGCGCGCGCCAGCCGGGTGCTCGTCCGCCCAAGAGCAACACCGGTTCCCAGCAGCCCAAGGGGCGCCATACCGCGCCGGCCAACGGCCAGCGTGGCGAGCCCAACGGCAACGTGATGCCGCCGCCGCCGAAAGAGGTGAACGGCAACGTGATGCCGCCGCGCGGCAAGCCCAACAACGGCAACCAGCGTCCGGGCAGCAGCCGCCCGGGCGAGGCGCGCCGCAGCAAGCCGGCGGGCGGTCGCCAGACCGCCGCGCTGTTCGCGCCCAAGCGCGACAGCAACCGCTGACGCTCCGCCCGCGTCCGCGCCAGACCGCTACCCGCTTGCCGGGGGCGGTTTTTTTTCGCCCGGCCCAACTGGTCCCGCTTCCTATGCATTTTGACCGTGCCGCCGGTGCGCTTCTGCTATCCTTAAGCAGCTTTCGGTGTGCCCCGGTCCGGATCGGCCCGGGGCTTGAGGTTTCCCGCCGTCTGGGGAACTTCAACGGGAAGACGGTGTGCCGATCGGCAAATCCGTCGCTGCCCCCGCAACGGTAATCGAGTCAGCGTCGGCAACACGCCACTGGGGTCGCACCCGGGAAGGCGCCGGCGTGGGAGCGCGCTCCCGGCTCGGGAGCCCGGAGACCGGCCGAAGGCGACGACGCTATGCACCGCGGAGGGCGGTGCGCTTAACGTTTCTTCCAGTGTGCCCCTCCCTTACCCTGCCGCGCCATCGTCGGTCCATCGCTGTGCGGCGGCTTGCCGCCAACCGACACCGCGAGACAGGGGGGCCATGGAAAGACCCAGGAGATAGACATGCAGTTGCACAAATCCGCCGCTCGACCGATCAGCCAGTTCGACCCCGCCAGCGCCGCGCGCTGGAAAGCCCGTTCCGCCGCGCTGTGCGCCGCGCTGCTGGGCGCGGTGATCCTCTACGGCGTCGGCTTCGCGCCGGGCATCGCCCACGGCGAGAGCCACGATACGCGCCATACCATGGGCTTCGTCTGCCACTGACCGGCGAAGGGTTGTCATGTTTGCACGTATTGTTGCCCTGTCGCTGCTGGCCGGGCTGCTGGCCGGCGCGGTGACGACGCCGGTCCAGCTGGCGCTGGTCCAGCCGCTGATCGAGCAGGCCGAAGGCTACGAGCAGCAGCTCGAGGCTGCCGCTCCCGCCATGGCACACGTTCACGAGGCGCACGACGCCGTTGCCACCGAGGGGCACTCGCACGAGGCGATGGCGAGCGAGGAGCCGTCCGACGACAAGACGCACCGCGCCGTCGCCACCGCGGTCTCGATCACGCTGGCGGCGATGGGCTACGCCCTGCTGCTGGGTGCGGTGCTGTCGCAGTTCGGCCACATCGACTGGCGGCGCGGCCTGTTGTTCGGCGCGTTGGGCTTCGTGGTGTTCCAGCTGGCGCCGGCGCTCGGCCTGCCGCCGGAGCCGCCGGGCGTGCCCGCGGCCGACCTGCAGCAGCGCCAGCTGTGGTGGCTGCTCACCGTCGCCTGCACCGCCGGCGCGCTGTTCGGGCTCCATCGCGCCTGGAGCCAGCGCCGCCTGCGGTGGGCGGTGGGCGCGCTGGCGCTGGCGGCGCTGCCGCACCTGGTCGGCGCGCCGGTACTGGCCGAGGTGCACACGCTGGTGCCCGCGCGCCTGATGAGCGACTTCATGCTGGCGGCGCTGGCCTCCGCGGCGGTGCTGTGGCTGGCGCTGGGCGGCGTGCTGGGCGGGCTGTTGCAGCGCTTCCCGGTGGAATCGCGCTAACCGCCCGGTTGTCCCGCAAAGAAAAAGCCCCGGAAGCGATTCCGGGGCTTTTTTGTTTTCAAGGTTGGCCGAAGCCGACCTGTGGTCACACCGTGCTGTCTTCCTCGACCGGCACGTCCTCGTGGCCGACCTTGCCGGCGTAGCGCAGCTCGATCTCCTGCGTCAGCTCGTCGATGCGGATCACCGCCAGGCGTACCTTGTCGCCGCTCGCCAGCTCCGGCAGGCCGGGCACGCGCAGGCGCAGCGGCAGGCCGTCGATGCGCACCAGGTCTTCCTTGATCAGCGTCGCGGTCGGCTCGGTGACGCCCTCCTGGCTGAACCAGCGCAGGCACCAGAAGTGCTCCATGCGGTCCTGGAAGGCGAGGTAGGCGCTGTAGGTGGCGTCGAAGTCGCGCAGGATGGCGAACAGCATGGCGTTGCCCTGCTCGAACTCGGGCTTGTCGCCGCGGATCATCGCGGTGAGCTGGCGCTGGTTGACGAAGTCGGTGGCGCGGCGCAACGGCGAGGTGGACCAGGCGTACTGCGCCACGCCCAGGCCGATGTGCGGCTCCGGCCGGGTGGTCATGCGCACCTTGCCCATGCTCTGGGCACGGTACATCGCCGGGATGTCGGCTTCGGCCAACATGCGGCCCCACTCGCTGTTGGCGAGGATCATCAGCTCGGACACCAGTTTGTCCATCGGCGCGCCGCGCTTGCGCAGCGTGATCAGCACCTTGCCGTCGACCACGTTGAAGTTGTAATCCATCTGCACCGGACGCGTCGGGTCGTACTTGCCGCGGCGCTTCTCCAGCGCGTTGGCGAACTGCCACAGCCAGGTCAGCTCATGCTTGAACGCGTAGTCCGGCCCGCCGTCCGGGCGCGCCAGGGTGTCTTCGTTGAACACCTGTTCCAGCTGGTCATGGCGCAGGTTGGCGGCGATGGTCACGCGCTCGATGCGGCTCTCGTAGCCGACCGGCTCGAATTCCGGCGTCACCTCGACGTACAGGCTCACCGCCGGGCAGGCCTGGCCTTCCTTCAGCGTGAACTGTTCGACCAGCTCGTCCGGCAGCATGGTGATCTTGTCGCCGGGGAAGTACACCGTGGAGAGGCGCTGGAACACCAGTTTCTCGATGTCCGAACCGGGCGCCACGCCCAGCGTCGGCGCAGCGATGTGGATGCCGACGCGCTGGTTGCCGTTGGGCAGTGCGACCAGCGACAGCGCATCGTCGATCTCGGTGGTGGCGGCGTCGTCGATCGAGAACGCGGCCACCTCGGCGAGCGGCAGCTCGTCGTCGCCCGGCAGCGTCGGCGCGGCGTACTGGCCGAAACCGGTGCCCTTGGGGAAGTACTCCAGCAGGAAGCCCGCCATCAGGTAGTCCGGCACCGAGGGGATGCCGCCGACCGCGGCCGCAAGCCGCACCGGCGGCAGGTTGCGCTCGCGGCAGGCCTGGTCGAAGGCCTTGAACTCCAGCGTGTTCTTGTCCGGGCGGAACAGCAGCGTCATCAGCTGGGCGCGGATGGCGTCCGGCAGGCGGCCGGATTTCAGCTCGGCCACCCAGGCGTCGATCTGCTCCTGCTCGCGCTTCTTCTTCTCGATGCCGGCCAGCGCCGCCTTCAGCGACTCTTCCGGCGCCGCCTTGAAGCGCCCCTTGCCCTTCTTGTAGAAGTACATCGGCGCCTCGAACAGGCGCTGGATGATGGCGGCGGCCTCGGCCGCGCTCGGGGTGTGGCCCCAGTAGTCGGCGGCCAGCGCCTCGAAGCCGAATTCATCCTGGCCGCTCACTTCCCACAGGAAGTCGACGTCGATCTCGGCGGCCAGCTTCTCGACCGCCGGCAGGAACTCGGCCAGCGTCGAGTTGAATTCCAGCATCACGTTGGCCGACTTGATCTTGGCGCGTTTGCCGTGGAGGGTGTCGACCTGCAGGCTGGCGTCATTGCGGGACACCACGGCGCCCACCTTGAAGCTGCCGCTTTCTTCGTAAAAAACGTTCATGGCGCGTCAGGCTTGTTGTTGCTTGCAAACGCTGCAGTATACCAGCAGGGGCCGGGGCGCCGCGGCGCCGGCGTAAAAAAGCCCGCGCGCGGCGGGCTTTGGCCGGGAGCCGGTTGCCGCCTATTCTGCAAGGTACAGGCGCACGTTGTGTTCGGACATCATCTTGGCCAGCGGCTCGGGCGGGGTTTCGTCGGTGAACACGGCGTGGAATTCGCTGATGTGGCCCATGCGCACCAGCGCGTTGCGGCCGAACTTGCTGTGGTCGGCGGCGAGGTAGCGGTGGCGCGCGTTGTTCATCATCGCCTGCGCCACGCGCACTTCGCGGTAGTCGAAGTCGAGCAGCGAGCCGTCCGGCTCGATGCCGGAGACGCCGAGGATGGCGTAGTCGACCTTGAACTGGTTGATGAAGTCGAGCGTGGCGACCCCGGTAATGCCGCCGTCCGAAGCGCGCACCACGCCGGAGGTGATCAGCACGTTGAAGTCCGGGTTGGTCGACATGATCGATGCCACGTGAATATTATTGGTGATCACGCGCAAGCCCTTGTGGCTGGCGGTGAGCGCCTGGGCCACGGCCTCGATGGTGGTGCCGATGCTCATGAACAGCGAGGCGTGGTCCGGGATGTTCTCGGCGATCATGTCGGCGATGTACGCCTTCTCGCTCTGCAGCTTGCCCTTGCGCGCCACGTAGTCCTCGTTCTCGACGCTGCTGCCGAGCGCGGCGCCGCCGTGGTAGCGGCGCAGCAGGTTTTCCTCGCACAGCTGGTTGATGTCGCGGCGGATGGTCTGCGGCGTGACGTCGAGCAGGCGGGCCAGTTCCTCGATCGGCATGAAGCCGTTTTCGCGGACCAGTTGCAGAATCTTTTCGTGGCGGGGGGAGCGGCTCATGTTGGTTCGATTCCGAAAATCTGTCGTCTGTTAATTAACATATTTCGCCGCCCGCGGGCAAATCCGGGCGCGATTTTGTCGGCGCCGCGCGCCAATCGCAAGGAGTTCGGCCTATGACGGCAACACTGCTGGTAATCGACCAGGGCACCACCAGCACCCGCGCCATGCTGTTCGACGCCGGGGGCCGGGTGCTGGCCCGCGCCCAGCGCGAGCTGCCGCAGCACTTTCCGCAGTCGGGCTGGGTGGAGCACGAGCCGGAGGACATCTGGCGCGACACGCTGGCGCTGGCGCGCGAGGTGCTGGCGCACGGGGCCACCCCGGTGGCGCTGGGGCTCACCAACCAGCGCGAGACCACGCTGTTGTGGGAGCGCGCCAGCGGCCGGGTGCTGCATCGCGCCATCGTGTGGCAGGACCGGCGCACCGCCGAGCACTGCGCGGCGCTCGCCACGCCGGACAACGCCGCGCTGGTGAGCGCCAAAACCGGCCTGGTGCTCGACCCCTACTTCTCCGCCAGCAAGCTCGCCTGGCTGCTCGACCACGTCCCCGGCGCGCGCGAACGCGCCGAGCGCGGCGAGCTGGCGTTCGGCACCGTCGATAGCTTCCTGCTGTGGCGCCTGACCGAAGGGCGGGTGCACGCCACCGACGCCAGCAACGCCGCGCGCACCTTGCTGTTCAACATCCACACCCAAGAGTGGGATGACGAGCTGTTGGCGCTGTTCGCCATCCCGCGCGCGCTGCTGCCGGAGGTGCGCGACAACGTCGCCGACTACGGCGTCACCACCTTGTTCGGCCACCCCCTGAAGATCACCGCGCTGGCCGGCGACCAGCAGGCCGCCACCGTCGGCCAGGCCTGCTTCGAGCCGGGCATGATCAAGTCCACCTACGGCACCGGCTGCTTCCTGGTGCAGAACACCGGTAGCGAGGTGCTGGCGTCGCGCCACCGCCTGCTGTCGACGGTGTGCTACCGGCTGGAAGGACACACCACCTACGCGCTGGAAGGCAGCATCTTCGTCGCCGGCGCCGCGCTGCAATGGCTGCGCGACGCGGTACGGCTGATCCACTCGGCCGGCGAGAGCGAAACGCTGGCACGCCAGCTGGCCGACACCGGCGGCGTCTACCTGGTGCCGGCGTTCACCGGGCTCGGCGCGCCGTACTGGGACCCGCTGGCGCGGGGCGCCATCATCGGCCTGACGCGCGACTCCGGCATCGCCCACATCGTGCGCGCCGCGCTGGAGTCGGTGTGCTACCAGACGCGTGACCTGATGGAGGCGATGCAGGCCGACGGCGCGGCACGCCCCGCCAGCCTGCGCGTCGACGGCGGCATGGTCGGCAACGATTGGCTGATGCAGTTCCTGGCCGACATGCTGGCGGTGCCGGTGGAACGCGCGGCGGTGAGCGAAACCACCGCGCTCGGGGCGGCGTTCCTGGCGGGGCTGGGGGCGGGGGTGTACGGCTCGCTCGACGAGCTGGCGGCGCTGTGGCAGCGCCAGCAGCGCTTCGAGCCGGGCATGAGCGAAGAGCGGCGCGCGCTGCTGTACCAGGGCTGGCGGGTGGCGGTGGCGCGCACCCTGAGCCAGCCGGAAAGCCTGGCCCATTAGGCGGTAGCGCCGGCGTCTCGTGAGGCTGGCATCCGGGCGATGGCACCATCGCCACACGATGCGGTGCTTTCCTCGCCACGTCAGTGCCGAACCTCATCGACCATCGTCCGACGGGGTTCGCCTTGCTCTTCTCTGGCGACGTCCGGTCCGGCCGGCTTTGGCGCGCGCTCGCTGGCCTCGGCTCAGGAGGGCAAGCAGGCGGACCGGCAGAACGTCGGCCCGCGGGGCAGGGTCAGCGGCCGGCCGGCGCCTGCTCGGACAGCATGCGGGTGAGGCCGCTCATCACCGCGGCGTTGGCCTGCTCCATCGCCGCCAGTTCGGTCAGCGCCTGCTCGAAGCGCCCGGCGTAGAACAGCTCCACGGCGCGGCGGGCGTGCTCGTGCACGTTGCGGTGCGGCGCTTCCAGCGCGGCGTAGCCCGGCAGGCGCGAGAAGCTTTCCTTGCCCTCGCCGCCGTAGTACCACTGGCCGAGGCGGCACTGCGTTTCGTCCGGCAGCGCTTCCGGGCGCGTCTTGGCGATGCCCATGAACACCTTGTACACCTCGAGCTTCACGGTCAGTTCGTCGAGGTTGGCGAGTTCGACGCCGGACAGCTGTGCCGCCGCGGCGATCGCCTTTTCCATCTGCTGCGACAGCGCGAACAGGCGCTGCATGCTGCCCACCGCCTCCTGGCTCTCCGCCGAGAAGCGGCTGGCGTCGTCGGCGCCCAGCTGCATGGTCTGCTTGGCGCTCTGCGTTTCACCCTGGATGGTGCCGACCAGCCCGGCGATCTCGGTGGTGGCCTTGGCGGTGCGTTCCGCCAGCTTGCGCACCTCGTCCGCCACCACGGCGAAGCCGCGGCCCGATTCACCGGCGCGGGCGGCTTCGATCGCGGCGTTCAGCGCCAAGAGGTTGGTCTGGTCCGCGATGTCCTTGATCAGGCGCACGATGCCGCCGATCTCCTCGGCCTGCTGGTAGAGCGCCTCGACGTTGGCCGAAGCCTGCTGGATGCGCTCGAACATGCTTTTCAGGTTGGTGGCGATGCGTTCGAACCCCTGGCGGTTGGCGTCCGATTGCGCCGCCACGTCGCGCGCCGAGCGCTTTTCCTGGCTCAGCGAGTCGGCCAGCTCGAGGAAGGACTGGCGCACGCCGTCGAGGGTGTCGCCGAAGCGCCCGACGTTGGTGAACACTCCTTGCAGCATGGTGCGCTCGCGCTGCAGCCGGGCCAGTTCCTCGGCCTGCTCGGCGTGGGCGCTTTCCATCTGGGCCAGCCGCTGCTTCAGCAGGGCGTTCTCCTGCTGCAGGCTGGCGTTGGTGGTTTCGGATTGCTGCAGGGCGGTGCGAGTTTTGCTGAATAACACGGTGTCTCCCGGGTGCAAGGCGCGGTGGTGACGCGTCGAATAGGCATTCATCTTACCGAGTTATGCGGCGGAAGAAATTGACCCGGATAAAATAATCCCGGACCGTTGCGGTTTCGCGACCGGCGCGCAAGAAAAAGGCCGGGAGACGACTCCCGGCCTGTGTCCTTGTCCTGCTCGTATCGCAGCGCTTCAGCCGGCCAGGCGCGCGCGGTGGCGGGCGATCTGTGCGCGCACCTGGTTCGGCGCGGTGCCGCCGACGTGGTCGCGCTGCGCCAGCGAGCCTTCCGGCGTCAGTACCGTGAACACGTCCGCCTCGATCAGCGGCGAGAACTCGCGCAGCTTGTCCAGGCTCAAGTCGGCCAGATCGACGCCTTGGCCTTCGGCAAAGCGTACCGCCAGCGCCACCACTTCGTGGCTGTCGCGGAACGGCAGGCCCTTCTTCACCAGGTAATCGGCGAGGTCGGTGGCGGTGGCGAAGCCCTGCAGCACGGCGGCGCGCATCGCCTCTTTCTTCACCGTGATGCCGCGCATCATGTCGGCGTAGATGCGCAGCGTGTCGATCAGCGTGTCGGCGGTGTCGAACAGCGGCTCCTTGTCCTCCTGGTTGTCCTTGTTGTAGGCCAGGGGCTGCGCCTTCATCAGCGTCACCAGCGCGATCAGGTGGCCCACCACGCGGCCGGATTTGCCGCGCACCAGTTCCGGCACGTCCGGGTTCTTCTTCTGCGGCATGATCGACGAACCGGTGCAGAAGCGGTCGGCGATGTCGATGAAGCCGACGCGCGGGCTCATCCAAAGGATCAGCTCTTCCGACAGGCGGGACAGGTGCACCATCACCAGCGAGGCGGCGGCGGTGAATTCGATGGCGAAGTCGCGGTCGGACACGGCGTCCAGCGAGTTGTGGCAGACGTCGTCGAAGCCCAACAGCTCGGCGGTGTAGTGGCGGTCGATCGGGAAGGTGGTGCCGGCCAGCGCGGCGGCGCCCAGCGGCAGGCGGTTGACGCGCTTGCGGCAGTCGGTCATGCGCTCGGCGTCGCGGGAGAGCATCTCGACGTAGGCCAGCATGTGGTGGCCGAAGGTCACCGGCTGCGCCACCTGCAGGTGGGTGAAGCCCGGCATCACGGTGTCGGCGTTGGCTTCGGCCAGGTCCAAGAGGCTCTGTTGCAGCTCGGCGATCAGCACCACGATGGCGTCGATCTGGGCGCGCAGCCACAGGCGGATGTCGGTGGCGACCTGGTCGTTGCGCGAGCGGCCGGTATGCAGGCGCTTGCCGGCGTCGCCGATCTTGTCGGTCAGGCGACGCTCCACGTTCATGTGCACGTCTTCCAGGTCCACGCTCCATTCCAGGCGGCCGGCACGGATGTCGTCCAGGATCTCGGCCATGCCCTGGCGGATCGCCGCCACGTCGTCGTCCGACAGCACGCCAGCCTTGTTCAGCATGGTGGCGTGGGCCAGCGAGCCCTCGATGTCGAACTCGGCCAGACGTTTGTCGAAGTCGACCGAGGCGGTGTATTTCTTGACGAGTTCGGAGACCGGCTCGGAGAAGCGGCCGGACCAGGCGTGGCTGTCTTGCATGGCGGTGGATACCCAGGGTTTCGCAAAGGGAAGCGGTGATTATAAGCCAAAAGCCCGTTGCTACGGGGAGTCGTGCCGGCGGGCTGGCGCACCGTGGCCATTCGGGCGGAGGCGTCGGCGGCGGCGCGGCGTGTGGCCTTGGCGTATTGCGTCGAGGAGTCCGTGCCCCGGTCGTCGATCACGACGTGCCGGCAAGAAAAAACGGCAGCCCGCGGGCTGCCGTCGTGTGTGCAGGTTGGCCGAAGAGCTCAGCCGCTGTTCCTCAGCCCGGCCGAGATGCCGTTGATGGTGAGGTGGATGGCATACAGCGCCTCGGCGTCCTCGGGCTGCTCGCGCAGGCGGCGCAACAGCTCGGTCTGCAGCAGGTTGAGCGCGTCGAGGTAAGGCAGGCGGATATCCAGGCTGCGCCCCAGCGTCGGGTTCTTTTCCAGCAGCTTCTGCTGGCCGCTGATGGCGAAGAACGCCTGCTGGGTCTTGTGCCACTCCTCGCTGATGCGGCCGAACAGGTTGTCGGCCAGACGGCGGTCCGACACCAGGTCGGCGAAGCCCTTGGCGATGTTGAGGTCGCCCTTGGCCATCACCTGCTCCATGTTGGACAACACCACCTGGAAGAACGGCGAGGAGGCATAGGCCTGCTGCAGGCGCGCCAGCCCTTCGTCGCCGTGGCGGCCGAGGTAGGCCGACACCGCCGAGCCGAAGCCGTACCAGCCCGGGAGCATCACGCGCGACTGCGCCCAGGAGAACACCCACGGGATCGCGCGCAGGTCGCGGATCGAGTTCAGGCTCTTGCGCGAGGCCGGGCGGCTGCCGATGTTGAGCTTGGCGATGGCGCTGATCGGCGTGGCCTCGAGGAAGTACTGCATGAAGCCCGGGGTCTCGACCAGTTCGCGGTAGGCGGTGAAGGCGTGGCCGGAGAGTTCGTTGAACACCTCCTCGTCCACCGCGTGGCAGGCGTGCGGCGACAGGCTGGCCTCCAGCGTGGCGGCCACCAGCGCCTCGAGGTTGCGCGCGCCGATGTCCGGGTCGGAGTACTTGGAGGCGATCACCTCACCCTGTTCGGTGATGCGGATGCGCCCGGCCACGCTGCCGGCCGGCTGCGCCATGATGGCCTCGTAGGACGGGCCGCCGCCGCGCCCGACCGAACCGCCGCGGCCGTGGAACAGCTTGAGCTTGACGCCGGCGGCGGCAAAGCTCTGCACCAGGCGCTGCTCGGCCAGGTAGAGCTCCCACTGGCTGGTGAGGTAGCCGCCGTCCTTGTTGCTGTCGGAGTAGCCCAGCATCACCTCCTGGATCATGCCGCGGCTCTTCAAGAGCTGCTGGTACCACGGCAGCGCGAACAGCGCGTCCATCACCAAGGTGGCGTTCTGCAGGTCGGCGATGGTCTCGAACAGCGGCACCAGGTTGATGCTGGCCTGCGGGATGCCGTTGTCGAGGCGGATCAGCCCGGCTTCCTTCAACAGCAGCGCCAGCGCCAGGATGTCGCTCACCGTGGCGCAGTTGGAGATGATGCTCTGGGCGATGGCATCCACGCCGAATTCACGCTGGATGCGCGCCGCCTCGCGGAAGATCGCCAGTTCCTTCTCGGCCTCGGCGCTGTAGGTCAGGTAGGGCGAGTAGAGCAGGCGCGGCGTGGCCAGCTCGCGCAGCAGCACGCGCACCCGCGCCGCCTCGTCGAGCGCCACGTACTCTTCCAGCCCGGCGCGCGTGAACAGTTCACCCACCACCGCCTCGTGGATGGCGGCGTGCTGGCGCATGTCGAGCGGCATCAGGAAGAAGCCGAACACGTCGAGGCTGCGCAGCAGGCGGCCCAGGCGGCCTTCGGCCAACAGGCCGCTGCCGTGTTCCCTGAGCGAATCGACCAGCGCCTGCAGGTCGGCCACCAGCGCGGCGCAGTCGGCGTAGGGCTCGCCCAGCGTCCAGCGCCCGCGCGCCTCGACGCCCAGGCGCGCCGCACTGGCCGAGAGCCGGCCTTCGATGGTGGCGAGCGCGCGGCGGTACGGTTCCTCGCGGCGGCTCTCGGCCAGGTCCGGCGAGGCGGCCGACAGTGCTTGCACCGCGGCGCTGACGCTGACGTGGCGCTCGGACAGCGACAGCTCGCGATACAGCCCGGCCAGCTCGTAGAAGTAGTGGCGGAACGCTTCCTCGGCCTGGCGCGTGATGGCGTGGCGCATCACGCCGGCGTCGACGTTGGGGTTGCCGTCGCGGTCGCCGCCGATCCAGCTGCCGACGCGCAGGAAGGAGGGCAGTTCGACCTGTTGCTCCCAGTGATCGGCGATGAGACGGCCGAGGCGCTCGTACAGCTTGGGCATGGCGCTGAAGAAGGTCAGCGGATGGTAGGCCACGCCGTTTTCGATTTCGTCGCGGATCGACAGCTTGAACGGACGGATCTCCGAGGTCTGCCACAGCGTCAGCATGACGCGCTTGAGCTTGGCTTCCAGCTCGCTTTCTTCTTCCGGGGTCAGCTCCGGCGAGTTGAGCTGGGAGAGGAACTTGCGCACCGCGCGGTGGCCGTCGAGCACGCTCTGGCGCTGCACTTCGGTGGGGTGCGCGGTCAGCACCGCCACCACCGAGGCGTCGGCCAGGGTCGCCGCCAGTTGGCCGAAGCCGACGCCGTCCTGCTTGAGGCGCGCCAGGGCGCCGGCCAGGCTGCCTTGTTGCGGCGCCGAGCCGGCGATCTGGTGGGCGCGGCGGCGGCGCGTGTGGTGCAGGTCCTCGGCGATGTTGAAGAGCTGGGAATACAGGCCGCAAGCGCGTACCAGCGCGGTGGTGGCGCCGGGCGACAGGCGCTCCAGCACCGAGCGGCTACGCTCGCCGCCAGTCAGCGCGTCGGCCGGAATGGCGCGCACCTCTTCGTATACCTGCTCGCCTTCCTGTTCGAGCAAGACCTCGCCGAGCAAGCGCTCCAGCCGCGCGATGCTCGCTCGTAGGGGGAGGTCCTTGTCCTGGTCCGTCATTCGTTTACTCCGTCTGTAGTGTGAAGTGTGAAGTTATTTTTGTCGCTTGCGGCTTGCTGTCCGGGCGCCGTCGCCCCGACGGTCGTGTGGCGTCACTCTAATTATGTCAAGAATAGTGCCATGTCCCCCGCCCTCCTGCTACTCCCGCGTCGCCCGCGTGGCCGGCTCACCCTTTTGGGCTAGGGTTGGCGGCCGGGCGGCCGTGCTAGAATCATTGGCAATCGTTTCCCTCTACAGGACCGCGTCCATGGACAAAATCGTCATCGCCAGCCGCGAGAGCAAGCTCGCCATGTGGCAGGCCGAGCACATCAAGGCCCGGCTCGAGCAACTCTATCCGCAGCTCGCCGTCGAGATCCTCGGCATGACCACGCAGGGCGACCAGATTCTCGACAAGACGCTGTCGAAAATCGGCGGCAAGGGCCTGTTCGTCAAGGAGCTGGAGCTGGCCCTGCAGGAAGGCCGCGCCGACCTCGCGGTGCACTCCATCAAGGACGTGCCGATGAACCTGCCGGAAGGCTTCGCGCTGGCCGCCATCTGCGAGCGCGAGGACCCGCGCGACGCCTTCGTGTCCAACCGCTACCAGAGCCTGTCCGAGCTGCCGGACGGCGCCGTGGTTGGCACCTCCAGCCTGCGCCGCGAGTCGCAGCTGCGCGCGCGCTTCCCGCGCCTCACCATCAAGCCGCTGCGCGGCAACGTGCAGACCCGACTGCGCAAGCTGGACGACGGCGAGTTCGACGCCATCATCCTCGCCGCGGCCGGCCTCAAGCGGCTGGAACTGAGCGAGCGCATCCGCTGCGAGCTGGCGCCGTCGGAAAGCCTGCCGGCGGTCGGCCAGGGCGCGCTGGGCATCGAGATCCGCGCCGACCGCACCGACCTGATGCAACTGCTGGCGCCGCTCGACCACGCCGACACCCACGCCTGCGTCAGCGCCGAGCGTGCGCTGTCGCGCGTGCTGGGCGGCAGCTGCCAGATCCCGCTGGGCGGTTTCGCCACGCTGACCGACGACGTCATCACGCTGGGCGGCTTCGTGGCGCATCCGGACGGCTCGGTGATGCTCACCGCCTCGGCCTCCGCGCCGCGCGAGTACGCCGACGCGCTCGGCCGCGCCGTGGCGCAGAAGCTGCTCGACGCCGGCGCCGCGCCGCTGATCCAGGCCGTCATCGACGAAGGCCAGGGCCGGTGAGCCTGGCCGGGCGGCGCATCCTCGTCACCCGGCCGCCGGCGCAGAGCGCGCGCCTGATGGCGCTGCTCTCTGACGCCGGCGCCGAGCCGTTGCCGCTGCCGGTGCTCGACATCGTGCCCGACGAGCGCGCGCTGGCGGCGCTGCCCACCCTGGCCGAGGCGGCCGACTGGCTGATCTTCGTCAGCCCCAGCGCCATCGACGCCGCCTGGCCGGTGCTGGCGCGGCGCAAGCTCAAGGCCCGGCTCGCCTGCGTCGGCGCCGCCAGTGCCGCCAAGCTGGCGGCACTGTCCGGCCGCGCCGTGCTGCATCCGCGCGACGGCAGCGACAGCGCCGCGCTGTTGGCGCTGCCGGAACTGCAGCGCCTGGCCGGGCAACGCGTGCTCATTGTGCGTGGCGTCGGCGGCCGGGCGGAACTGGGGGAGACCCTCGCCGCGCGGGGTGCCCGTCTCACCCTGGCCGAGGTTTACCGCCGCGTCGACGGGGAGCCCGACTGGTCCTTGCTGGAGCAGCCGGTGGACGCCCTGGTGCTGACCTCCAGCGATACCGCCGAACGATTATTCCGTCTGGCTGGCCGCTCCCGAAGCCTGACGTTACAATGCCTGCTGTACTGCGTTCCGCATCCGCGCATTGCCGCCACGCTGGCGGCGCACGGCGTGACACGCATCGTGACAACCCAGGCCGACGACGCCGCACTGGTCGCCGGCCTCAGCGAATGGTTCACCCGTCACCCATGAACGAAATCCAGACTGCCGAGATCGGCAAACCGGCCGTGAAGAAGTCCTTCCCGCTGGCGCTGCTGGTGGCGCTGGCGGCGCTGGGCCTGTCCGGCTGGCAGCTTTACTCCACCCAGCAGGAGCTGGCCGCCACGCGCCAGGAACTGGCACGCCGTCTGGCCGAGTCCGGCGGCAGCGCCAAGGAAACCCGCGTGCTGGTCGATCAGGCCCTGGCCACCGTGCGCGCCAGCGACGGCAAGCTGGCCCTGCTCGAGGCGCGCGTCAACGAGTCCGCCGGCCAGTACGCCACGCTCAACGGCATGTACCAGGAGCTGACCAAGAACCGCTCCGACTGGCTCTTGTCCGAGGTCGAGCACACGCTCGCCATCGCCAGCCAGCAGCTGCAGCTGGCCGGCAACGTGCCGGCGGCGCTGCAGGCGCTGGAAATGGTCGACGCCCGCCTGGCGCGCTTCGACCAGCCGCAGCTGATCACGGTGAAGAAGGCCGTGGCCACCGACCTGGAAAAACTCAAGGCGTTGCCGTATCTCGACACCGTCGGCCTGACGGTGAAAATCGACCGCCTGCTGCTGGGCGCCGACACCCTGCCCCTGGTGGTGGGGCACCATCGCCTCGGCAGCGCCAAGGACGGCCTGATCCAGCCGGCCCGGCCGGCCGCCGACGCGCCGTTCTGGGAGCGCCTGCTGGCCGACATCACCGGCAGCCTGGGCGAGCTGGTGCGCATCCGCCGCATGGACAAGCCGGAGGCGCTGCTGCTGTCGCCGGAACAGTCGTTCTTCCTGCGCGAGAACCTCAAGCTGCGCCTGCTGGACGCCCGCCTGGCGCTGACCCAGCGTGACGGCCAGACCTTCAATTCCGATGTCGAAGCCGCCAAGAGCTACGTCGAGCGCTATTACGACGGCGATGCCGCGGTCACCAAGTCGTGGCTGTCGCTGCTCGCCGAACTCAAGGGCGCGCCGCTGGACGTGGCGCTGCCGGACCTCTCCGCCAGCCTCAAGGTGGTGCGCGAGGCGCAGGGCAGCGCAGGGGGTACGCCGTGAAATTCGTGCTGTGGATTACCGGCCTGTTCGCGCTCGCCGTGCTGGTGGGGCTCGCCTCCACGCTGAATACCGGCTACGCCATCCTGTTCCTGCCGCCGTACCGGCTCGAGGTGTCGTTCAACCTGCTGATCGTGGCGGTGATCCTGCTGATCGTGGTGGCGCACCTGGTGTTGCGCCTGATCGGCCTGGCCACCGGCCTGCCCGAGGAAGTGCGCCGATTCCAGCGCCAGAAGAAGCTGAAGGCGGCGCGCCACGCTCTGCGCGAGGCCGGCATCGCCTTCTTCGAGGGGCGTTTCCAGCGCGCCGAACGTGAGGCGGTGCGGGCGCTGGCCGACGAGTCGGCACCGGAAAACAAGGCGCTGGCCCTGTTGATGGCGGCACGCTCGGCGGCCGCGATGCAGGACCTGGACAAGCGCGACGGCTACCTGTCGCAGCTCGACGCCCTGCCGGAGCGGCTGCAGCTGGCGCGCCACATGCTCGACGCCGAGCTCAAGCTGGAAGCCAAGGATACGCTGGGCGCGCTATCCGCCATCGAGCGCGCGCGCGCCATCTCGCCTAACCTGACCAATGCCCTCAAGCTGGAACTCAAGGTGCGCCTGCTGCAGAAGCAGCCGGAAGCGGTGCTGGCGCTGACCGAGAGGCTGCTCAAGGCCGAGGCACTGGAACCCGATCGTGCACGGCGCTACCGCCTGGCGGCCTACACCCAGCAGCTGGACGGTTTTGTCCAGGGGCAGGAGATCCGCGACTGGCTGCGTCGCGTGCCGGAAGTGGAGCGCAACAATCCGACGCTGGTCAGCCGTATCGTGGAGCGCCTGATCGTGCTGGGCGAGGCGGATTACGCCGCCACGCTGATCGCCAGCGCCCTGGGCAACGACGATCAGGCTACTCCGGAACTCGCGCGCGAGCTGGGCCAACTGGCCGAGCACCTCACCGCCGAGAAGCGCCTGGGGCTCTTGAAGGACGCCGAGAGCTGGCTCAAGCTGCGACCGCGCGACCACCTGTTGCTGCTGGCGCTGGGCCGTCTCGCCCTGGCGCAGCAGTTGTGGGGCAAGGCGCAGAGCTATCTGGAGGCCAGCGCCTCGATCGAGCCGACGCTGTGCGCGCACGCCGAGCTGTCGCGCCTGTTCACCGCCATCGACAAGCCCGAGCTGGCCGAGCGGCATTACCAGCAAAGTCTGGAGTTGGCGTTGCAGCAGGGCTGTTAAGCGCTGTCCAGAAGCAAAAAAGGTCGCCTCGGCGACCTTTTTTCATCTCTGGCATGTGCTGCCTCAGAGCCAGTTCACAATCTGTCGCGAGCCGCCCTCCGCGGGGTGAAGAGCCGCACAGGAACCGGAATGTACCGGAGTACCGGAGGATTCCTGCTCGCTGAGCCAATCACTACGTGCCAATCTTCGATTGGCTCAGTGATAGATTGGCACGCGGTGCCCATGAGCCCCGATCAGGGATGCGCCGCAAGATCGGAAACAGGTTCTCAGCGGGTGAAACCCAGCTCCGCCAGCTCGGCAGCATCGAGGTGGCGCCACTCGCCTTCGTCCAGTTCGCCCAATTGCAGCGTGCCCAGCGCGACGCGGTGCAGTTCCTGCACGCGGTTGCCGGCGGCGGCGATCATGCGTTTGACCTGGTGGTACTTGCCCTGGGTGATGGTCATCCGGATGGTGATCTCGTCCACCACCTCGACCTGGTCCGCCACCACCTTCTCGTTGTCGTCTTTCAGAAACACGCCGGCCTTGAGATGCTTGACCAGCGCCTCGCTCACCGGGTGCTTGAGCGTGACCTCGTAGCATTTCGGCACGTGCTTCTTGGGCGAGGTCAGGGCGTGGACGAACTGGCCGTCGGTGGTCAGCAGCAAGAGTCCGGTGGTGTCGACGTCGAGCCGGCCCACGGCGGCGATGCCGAGCTGCGAGAACTGCCATGGCAGCAGCGTGAACACGCTCGGGTTGTGCATCGGCTTGTGCGAGGTTTCGTAGCCGGCCGGCTTGTGGAGCAGGATGTAGAGCGGCAGCATCAGGATTTCCCACGGCTCGCCGTCGATCACCAGTTCGTCGATGGCCGCGGGATCGATCTCGAGGCGGTAATCGTCCACCACCGCGCCATCGAGTTCGACCAGGCCGTGCTCTACCAGCTTGCGGCACTCCTTGCGGCTGCCGAAGCCTTGTTGTTGCATCAGTCGGTAAAGTTCCATGGCCGCGATGGTAGCACGGCGGCAGGGTGCCGGCTCAGCTCGACAGGCTGGCGGGGTGGGGGGTCACCCCTGCCGGCGGCTCGGCCACGCAGAGGCGGTCGCGGCCGCTGCTCTTGGCGACGTAGAGCGCGGTGTCGGCGGCGTGCACCAGGCTTTCGGCGTCCTCGGCGTGCAGCGGGCTGCAGGCCACGCCGATCGAGACGGTGACGTTGAGGGTGTGGTCGAGCGCCTCGATCGGCCATTGCTGCACCACCTTGCGCAACTGCTCGGCCTTGGCGATGGCGTGCTCCAGGCTCATGCCGGGCAGCACGATCAGGAACTCCTCGCCGCCGTAGCGGCACACCATGTCGTTGCTGCGCAGGCTGTCGCGCAGGCGCGCGCCCAGCGTGCTCAGCACGCAGTCGCCGGCCTTGTGGCCGTAGGTGTCGTTGATGCGCTTGAAGTGGTCGGCGTCGAGCATCAGGAGCGCCACCGGCTTGCCCAGCGCCAGGGTGTGCGCCAGCACGCGCGGCAGGGCATCGTCGAGGTAACGCCGGTTGAACACCCCGGTGAGCGGGTCACGCACCAGCTGTTCCTTGAGCCCCGACTGCAGCGACTCGATCTCGTTGAGGTGCTGGCGCAGCGCCTCGTTGGCGGTCTTCAGGCTGTGCTCCAGGCGCTTGCGCTCGCTGATGTCGTTGATGCCGGTGATGACGTGCAGCGTGCCGGCGGAGCGCACCAGGGTGCAGGAAATCAGCGCCCAGAATACCCGGCCGCCGGTGTCCTGCAGGCGTACCTCGTGATCGCGCAACTGACCCTTGTCGCGCATCAGCGCGGCGACCTCGTCACGGGTCTGGGTGCTGACGTAGAAGTCGTCCACGGTGAGGCCCTGCGTGCTGTGCAGGCGCCCCTTGAACATGCGCTCGGCGCGCTCGTTGGCGTAGGTGATGACGCCGTCGGAGAGCCGGCTCAGCACCAGCGGGAACGGTGCGGCGTCGACCAGCTGCTTCTGGCGCGCCTCGCTCTCCGCGAGCTGGGCGGTGCGCTCCGCGACTTTCTCCTCCAGGCCGTGGTTGGCGCGCCGCAGGCGCTCTTCGGCGCTGCCGCGCTCGGCGATCAGCGCGCCCATGATCAGCAGCGTCACCGACTGGCTCAGCACCATCATGCCGGCGTTGAGCAAGGCGAGGCCGGGGGTGTCTCCGAAAAACACGCCACGGCCGCTGGCCGCGCCGGCCAGCGCCAGCAGCAGGATGCCGAACGCCAGCCAGTGCGCCGAGCGCAGCGAGATCCGTGCCGCGGTCCACATCAGCGGGATGATCAGCAGGTAGGGCAGCGCGGTGTAGAGGCCGTGGGGGTCGTTCAGGCCGAGGAACAGCAGGGCCGCCGCCAGCAGGGTGGCAGCGCTGCCCGACGCCAGCTCCAGCGGCGAGGCGCGCGCCGGCAGCGGGTCGATATCACCGCGCCGTCGCAGGAACAACAGCGGCGGGGCGAAGAACAATGTGCCGGCGGCGTCGGCGAGCCAGCCGGCGCACAGCTGCTGCAAGGCGGCGCTGGTGCCGGGGTAGTGCCACCAGGCCTGCGCCAGCAGGCTGCCGCTGGCGGAGACCAGCGCGGACAGGCCGACGCCGGCCCAGAGGAAGCGGAACACGTCGCCCAAGCGGTAGAACGGCAGGCGGCCCGAGCAGTGACGGCGGATCTGCATGCCGCCCAGCAGCGGCCCCACGGCGGCGCCCAGTGCGGCAAGCAGCGCGCCGGGCAGCGGGGTGCCGAGGATCAGGGTCTGTAGTGCCAGCGCCCCCAGCAGCAGGGCGGGCCAGACGCGGTGGCCCCAGCGGATCACGGCGGCCACGGCGAGGCCGGCGGGGAGCCACACGGTGAACGGAAAGGGATTGTCGGGCGTGAAGAAGTGGTCGATCAGCCAGCCGCAGGCGCCATACAGCAGTCCGAGGGACAGCAGTACCAGGGCGTAGCGGACCTTCTGTCTGGATGTGTGCGGCGAAGCGAGCATGCGCTTATCCCGGTTGCTCCTCCGTGGCGGCGGGGGCAACCATGTTGTCATAATCCGCCGAGCATATTGGGGTTGCGGACAGAAAGCGAGACTCGGCAGCGAAGAAAGTGCGGCTCTGCGGTTTCTACGGTGCCCGGGGTGTGGCGGAAAAAACACAGCGGCGGCAGCGGTCCCTCGTGCTGGCGTGGCGGCGGCGTGTAGTCCAGTGCGAGGCATGCCGTGAGCGCTTGCGATATCTGTTTGATATAGCGCAAGCTTTTTAGCATGATGGCCATCATGCTAAGGGGCATTTGAAAGGACGGCGATGCGTTATTCCCCCCTCCACAAGGCCGCCGTGCGGCAGCGAATCATCCGTACGGCGTCCTACCGCTTCCGCTCCGAGGGCATGGACGCGGTCGGCATCGCCAACCTGATGGCTGACCTCGGTCTGACCCATGGCGGCTTCTACAGCCACTTCCGCGACAAGGAGGCGCTGGTCGCCGAAGCCTGCCGGCACGGCTTCGACGAGCTGCAGCAACGGCTGGCTGAGGTGCTGGACGCGGTGCCGGCGGAGCAGCGCCTGGCGGCGCTGGTGCAGCATTACCTGAGCCAGGCGCACCGCGACCGGCCCGACGACGGCTGCGTGGCGGCGGCCCTGGGGGGCGAGATGGCGCGGCGCGACCAGCCGTCGAGGCAGGCCTTCACCGCGGGCATCGAGGCGCAACTAGCCTTGCTGGAGCAGTGTGCGCCGCCGGACGAGGGAAGGACGCCGACGCCTTGCGTGGCGCTGGCGCTGATGGTGGGGGCGCTGCTGCTGTCGCGCGCGGTGAGCGATCCGGCGCTGTCGCAGCGCTTTCTGGAGGAGGCGACACGGGCGCTGGCGCCGCCCAGGCAGGAATAGCCGACGCGGCAGGGTGGCGCCGCGCCGGCCGCCGGGCTCAATGACCCTTTTGCGGGATCAGGCCGTCGGCGCGGAACATGGTTTTGATACCGCGCACCGCCTGGCGGATGCGCGCCTCGTTCTCGATCAGCGCAAAGCGCACGTAGTCGTCGCCGTAATCGCCGAAGCCGACGCCCGGCGACACCGACACCTTGGCCTTGTCGAGCAGTTGCTTGGAAAACTCCAGCGATCCCAGCGCGCGGTAGGGCTCGGGGATGCGCGCCCAGATGTACATCGAGGCCTTGGGCAGGTCGACCTCCCAGCCAGCCTCGCACAGGCCCTTGTAGAGCACGTCGCGGCGCTTCTGGTAGGTGGCGGCGATGTCCTTGACGCACTGCTGGTCGCCTTCCAGCGCGGCGATGGCGGCGATCTGCAGCGGGGTGAAGGTGCCGTAGTCGTGGTAGCTCTTGATGCGCGCCAAGGCCGCTACCAGGTCCGGGTTACCGACCATGAAGCCGATGCGCCAGCCCGCCATGTTGTAGCTCTTCGACAGCGTGAAGAACTCCACCGCGATGTCCTTGGCGCCCGGCACCTGCATGATCGACGGCGCCTTCCAGCCGTCGAACACGATGTCGGCGTAGGCCAGGTCGTGCACCACGAAGATGTCGTGCTTCTTCGCCAGCGCGATGACGCGCTCGAAGAAGTCGAGCTCGACGCACTGCGCGGTGGGGTTGGAGGGGAAGCCGATCACGATCATCTTGGGCTTGGGGTAACTGCCGCGGATGGTGCGTTCCAGCTCGGCGAAGAAGTCGACGCCGGGGATCAGCGGCACCGAGCGGATGTCGGCGCCGGCGATCACCGCGCCGTAGATGTGGATCGGGTAGCTGGGGTCGGGCACCAGCACGGTGTCGCCACGGTCGAGCGTGGCCAGCATCAGGTGCGCCAGGCCTTCCTTGGAGCCGATGGTGACGATGGCCTCGCTGTCCGGGTCGATGTCGACCTGGTAGCGCTCCTGGTACCAGTGCGAGATGGCCCGACGCAGGCGCGGGATGCCCTTGGAGGCGGAGTAGCCGTGGGTGTCGGGGCGCTGCGCGGCTTCGACCAGCTTGGCGACGATGTGCGGCGGGGTGGCGCCGTCGGGGTTGCCCATGCTCATGTCGATGATGTCCTCGCCACGGCGGCGGGCGGCCATCTTGCGTTCGGCGGTGATGTTGAAGACGTAGGGGGGGAGGCGGTCGATGCGCGCAAAGCGGCGCTTGCCCGATGCAGACATGATTTTTCCTTGAACGTAAGCGCCCGGAACCGTCCGAGCGACGTCCTCCCGACACAGGAGGTGGATCGATACTAAGCGTCCGGCATGGCGGCGTCCAGCGGGGACGTATGGGCTGTGGCGCCGCTGCCGCAGCAGCGGGTGGACCACCGGGCAAAAAAAACGGGACGATCGAGTCGATCGTCCCGGGTGGAGCAAAACAGCGGGGTCAGGGTATGGCGTGGCCCTGCGCCGCTTCGAGCAGCGCGAACCAGTGCTGGCGTTCGAGCGGCAACGCGGCGGCGCGCGCGGCGTCGTCGAGCGAGGACAGCCGGCGCGAGCCGACGATGGGCAGCGGCCGCGCCGGGTGGCGCAGCAGCCAGGCCAGCGCCAGCGTGGCGGGCGTGACGCCGAGCTGTTCGGCCAGGGTGGTGAGCGTCCGCTGCAGCACGGGGTTGGCCGCAGCGTCGAACAGCCGGCCGCCGGCCAGCGGCGACCAGATCATCGGCCGCACGCGGCGCTCCAGGCACTGGTCGAAGCTGCCGTCGAACAGCGGCGCCAGGTGCAGCAGCGAGGCCTCGACCTGGTTGGTGACGAGCGGCGTGCGGCTGGCCAACAGTGCGAACTGGCTCGGGCTGAAGTTGGAGACGCCAAAGTGGCGCACCTTGCCGGCGGCCTTCAGCGTGGCGAAGGCCTCCGCCACCTCGTCCGGGTCCAGCAGCGGGTCGGGGCGGTGGAGCAGCAGCAGGTCGAGGTAGTCGGTGCCGAGGTTTTGCAGCGACTGCTCGACCGAGGCCAGGATGTGCTCCCTGCCGGTGTCGTAGTGCTTCACCGTCCAGCCGCGTGATTGGTTCTCGGGCTTGATGCCGCACTTACTCACCAGCTGGATCTCGCCGCGCCGCGCCGGGTTGGCCTTGAGCCAGCGCCCGAACAGTGCCTCGCAGGTGAAGCCGCCGTAGAGGTCGGCGTGGTCGAAGGTGGTGAGGCCCTGCGCGATGGCGTGCTCGATCCACGCCGCCAGCGCGGCGTCGTCGAAGTCCCAGGCGTCGAGCCGCCACGCTCCGACCGCCAGCGCCGACAGCTGCGGGCCGTATTCGGCCAACGTTGTGGTGCCGACGGCCGCGCTCATGCGATGCGCACCTCGGTTTTCGGGTCGAACAGCACCGCCTTGGAGACGTCGAACACCAGTTGCATGGCGTCGCCCGGGCGCTTGGCCTCGGTGGGGTGGGCGCGGCAGCATACCTTGGTGTCGTTGAGCGTGACGAAGATCAGCGTGTCCGGGCCGGTGGGCTCGATCACCTTGACGTGGCAATCCATCTGCGGCAGCCCCTCGCGGTGCGCGGTGCGGGCGTCGGTGATCTGTTCCGGGCGGATGCCGAAGATCACCTCCCTGCCGATCCAGGCCGAGAGCTTGGCCTTGTCGTGCGGCAGCGGCAGCACCACGCAGCCGTGGTCGTCGCACACCTTGACGCCGAGTCCGCCGGGCGCTTCCACCACGGTGGCCGGGATGAAGTTCATCGACGGCGAGCCGATGAAGCCGGCGACGAACAGGTTGGCCGGGTTGTCGTAGATCTCCTGCGGGCTGCCGAACTGCTGCACGATGCCGTCCTTCATCACCGCGATGCGGTCGCCCAGCGTCATCGCCTCGATCTGGTCATGGGTGACGTAGACGATGGTCGACTTCAGTCGCTGGTGCATCAGCTTGATCTCGGTGCGCATCTCGACGCGCAGCTTGGCGTCGAGGTTGGAGAGCGGCTCGTCGAACAGGAAGATCGACGGGTTGCGCGCCAGCGCCCGGCCCATCGCCACGCGCTGGCGCTGGCCGCCGGAGAGCTGCGAGGGCTTGCGGTCGAGCAGGTGGGTGATCTGCAGCATCTCGGCCACGCGGTTCACCGTGGCGTCGATCTCGGCCTTGGGCTGCTTGCGGATCTCCAGTCCGAACGAGATGTTCTGGCGCACGCTCATCGAGGGGTAGAGCGCGTAGCTCTGGAACACCATGGCGATGTCGCGGTCCTTGGGCGAGAGGTCGTTGACGCGGCGCGCACCGATGCGGATGTCGCCCGAGCTGATGTCGTCCAGCCCGGCGATCATGTTGAGCAGGGTGGACTTGCCGCAGCCGGAGGGGCCGACCAGGATCAGGAACTGGCCGTCGTCGATGGCGATGTCGATGCCCTTGAGCACGTCGGTGCCGTTGTTGTAGGTCTTGCAAACGTTGTCGATGGAGAGCGAGGCCATTGTCTTAACCTTTCACGGCGCCGGCCGTCAGTCCGCGCACGAAGTAGCGGCCGGCGACCATGTAAACGAACAGGGTGGGCAGGGCGGCGATGATGGCGGAGGCCATGTCGACGTTGTATTCCTTCACCCCGGTGGATGTATTCACCAGATTGTTCAGCGCCACCGTGATGGGCTGCGATTCGCCGGCGGCGAACACCACGCCGAACAGGAAGTCGTTCCAGATCTGGGTGAACTGCCAGATGATGCACACCACGAAGATCGGCCCGGACACCGGCAGCAGAATGCGGAAGAAGATGGTCCAGAAGCCGGCGCCGTCGATGCGACCCGCTTTCACCAGCTCGTCCGGCACGGTGACGTAGAAGTTGCGGAAGAACAGCGTGGTGAAGGCGGTGCCGTAGATCACGTGCACCAGCACCAGGCCGGCGGTGGTGTTGGCGAGCCCGAGCCAGCCCAACAGCTGCGCCATCGGCAGCAGCACCACCTGGAACGGGATGAAGCAGCCCACCAGCAACAGCGTGAACAGCGCGTCGGAGCCCTTGAACCGCCACATCGAGACCACGTAGCCGTTGACCGCGCCGATCATGGTCGAGATCAGCACCGCCGGCACGGTCATCTTCACCGAGTTCCAGAAGAAGCCCTTCATGCCGCCGCATTCGATGCCGGTGCAGGCGGAGGCCCAGGCCTTGGCCCAGGCGCCGCCGTCCCAGGCGTGCGGCAGCGACAAGAGGTTGCCCTGACGGATGTCGTCCAGCGTCTTGAACGAGGTGGTGAGCATCACGTAGAGCGGCAGCAGGTAGTAGAGCGCCACCAGCGCCAGCGCGGCGTAGACCAGCAGCCGGCCGATTGAGAGCTTGTTAGCCACGTTTCGCACTCCTCGTTTCCAGGTACATCAGCGGCACCAGCACCGCCACGATGGTCATCAGCATCATCATCGCCGAGGCCGCGCCGAGGCCGAGCTGGCCGCGCGTGAAGGCGAACTGGTACATGAAGATGGCGGGCACGTCGGACGAGGTGCCCGGGCCGCCGCCGGTGAGTGCCATCACCAGGTCGAAGCTCTTGATGGCGATGTGCGACAGGATCAGCAGCACGCTGAAGAACACCGGGCGCAGCGACGGGATCACGATGCGGCGGTAGATGGTGGGGAGGCTTGCGCCGTCCACCTGCGCCGCCTTGATGATGGAGTCGTCCACGCCGCGCAGGCCGGCGAGGAACAGCGCCATGACGAAGCCGGACGACTGCCACACCCCGGCGATCACCACGGTGTAGATGGCGCGGTCCGGGTCGACCAGCCAGTCGAAGGTGAAGTTGGCGAAGCCCCAGTCGTTGAGCACCTTCTGCAGCCCCATGTCGGGGTTGAGCATCCACTTCCAGGCGGTGCCGGTGACGATGAAGGACAGTGCCATCGGGTAGAGGTAGATGGCGCGCAGCGCGCCTTCGGCACGGATTTTCTGGTCGAGCAGCACCGCCAGCAGCAGGCCCACCACCAGCGTGCACAGGATGAACAGGCCGCCGAACACGCCGAGGTTGGCGACGGCGGTCCACCAGCGTTCGTTGTCGAACAGCGCCAGGTACTGGGTCAGGCCGGCCCAGTCGTAGCGCGGCAACAGACGGGATTCGGTGAAGGAGAGCCAGGCGGTCCAGGCGATGAAGCCGTAGACGAACACCAGACTCATGATGATCGTCGGGCTCAGCACCAGCCGGGGCAGCCAGCGGTCGGCCAGGCGCTGACGACTGGCGGCCGCGGGCGCGGCGTCGGCCAGGGCACGGACTCCGGCCGGAGACGAAGAATGGGACATGGGAATTCCTTAGCGTAGCGAGAGCGGGGAACACGGCGGGGAGGGGCTCCCCGCTTCCGTCATCGGCTGAGAGGCTTTCAGCAGGCGGGCGCGCCATAGCAGGTTGAGTGCCGCCGCCGCACAGGAACCGGAATGGACATGGAGTCCATGAGGATTCCGAGCAGCGCCGGCGCTCAAGATGCAAAGGCGCAGCCGCCTGATGCAGCTCTTACTTGACCTTGCCGGCCTTGGCCAGTCGTTCGGCGGCAGCCTTGGGCGTCATGCTGGAGTTCATGAACTGCGAGATGACGTCCACCATGGCCCCTTCGGTGGCCGACGGCATCGCCATCTTGTGCGCGAAGCTCGGCACCAGCGCGCCGCTCTTGGAGGCGGTGGTCAGGTCGGCCTTGGATTTCTTGGCGCAGTCGTCGAACTTGTCCATCGGCGTGTCGAGACGCGCCGGGATCGAGCCCTTGTTGAGGTTGAAGGTTTCCTGGAACGCCGGGCTCATCACCGTGGCGGCGAGGTCGGCCTGCGCCTTGACCGAGGCCGGGTCCTTCTGCTGGAACATCGCCAGGCTGTCGATGTTGAAGGTGAACATGCCGGCGGTGCCCGGGGCGTCGACGCACAGGTAGTCCTTGCCCGGCTGCTTGCTGGCGGCGGTGAACTCGCCCTTGGCCCAGTCGCCCATGAACTGCATGCCGGCCTTGCCGGTGATGACCATGTTGGTGGCCAGGTTCCAGTCGCGGCCGGCCGCACCCTTGTCGATGTAGCCCTTCACGCGCTGCAGGGTCTCGAACACCTTGACCGTGGTCGGGCCGGCCAGCGTGGCCTGGTCGAGCTGGACGAAGGCCTTCTTGTAGTAACCGGCGCCGCCGACGCCGAGCGCGACGGATTCGAACAGGGTGGCGTCCTGCCACGGCTGGCCGCCGTGGGCGATCGGCTGGATGCCGGCCTTCTGCAGCTTGTCGGCGGCGGCGAAGAATTCCGGCCAGGTCTTGGGCACGGTGGCGCCGGCCTTCTTGAACGCTTCCGGGTTGACCCACAGCCAGTTGACGCGGTGCACGTTGACCGGGGCGGCGACGTACTGGCCCTTGTACTTCATCACCTGGCTCACTACCGGCGGCAGCAGTTTGTCCCAGTTGCCGGCCTTGGCCACCGGGTCGATGTTGGCGAGCACGCCTTCGGCGCCCCATTCCTGGATCGCCGGGCCCTTGATCTGGGCCGCGGTGGGCGGGTTGCCCGACACCACGCGCGTCTTCAGCGCGGTCATGGCGTTGTCGCCGCCGCCGCCGGCCACGGCGAAGTCGCGCCAGGTGTGTCCCTTGGCGGTCATCATCTTCTTCAGTTCGAGAGCCGACTTGGCTTCGCCGCCGGAGGTCCACCAGTGCAGGACTTCGACGTTGCCGGCCATCACGGTGGCGGGCAGCAGGCTGGCGGCCAGCAGGGCCGCGCTCAGGCGCTTCAGTTTCATGCTCTATCTCCTCGGTATTGTTGTCGGTCCGTCGCGTGGCGTGTGGGGCGGCCTGCCGTGACGGCTTGCGAAAACTATAGCGACTTGCTGTAAGTTTTGCGTAAGTTTTGCGTCTGGATGGCGTAAGAACTTGAACGGCTTTGGGTGCGATGCAGCATGAATAAACGGCGAAGCCGGCCGATGCTGGGGGATACGGATGATGCGATGCAGCACGAGGGGTGCGCCGTAGTGTACCAACTACACGACGACCGGCCAGAGCAGTGCTGTCCGCGGCCCGGCCACGGGCGATCGCCGTGCCGCCCACCCGGTGCCGGACGGGCGGAAAGGGGGGTCAACGGGCGGTGCCGAGCGGCTCGCTAAGGGCAAAGCGCAACGACACGGTGAGGCCATGCGGCGGGTGCTCGGACAGCGTGACCGTGGTGCGGTGGCGCCGCGCGATCTCCTGCACGATGGCGAGCCCGAGACCGCAGCCCTTGCCCTTGCCCTCGGCGCTGCCGCGGTAGAAACGCTCGAACACGCGCTCGCGTTCCGCGGGCGGGATGCCCGGGCCGTTGTCGCTGACGCGCAGCCACACCTCGCCCGGCGCGGGCTGCAGCGCCACGGTGACTTCGCCGCCCATCGGGGTGTACTGGATGGCGTTGTCGAGCAGGTTGGCCACGAGTTCGCGCAGCAGGCCGGCGTGGCCGGCGATGGTCAGCGGCGCGTCGCCGCCCTCCACCCCGAGGTCGATGTCGCGCGCCAGCGCGCGCGGCACCGCCTCGGCGCTCACCTCGCGCACCAGCTGCGCCAGGTCGAGCGGCGCCAGCTGCAGCCCGGCCTCGGGCTCGGCGCGCGCCAGCGCCAGCAGCTGGTTGACCAGGCGGATGGAGCGCTCGACGCTGGTGTGCACCTGCTCCAGCTGGCGGCAGGCGCGCGCCACGTCGGGCTGCGCCTGACGCAGTTCGCCCTGCGCCAGCTCGCTTTGCGACTTGAGCCCGGCCAGCGGGGTGCGCAGCTGGTGCGCGGCATCGGCGATGAAGCGGCGCTGCTGCGCCACCTGGCCGTGCACCTCGGCCAGCAGGGTGTTGATGGCGGTGGCCAGGGCGCGCACCTCGGACGGGGCGTTTTCCGCCTCGATCGGCGCCAGGTCGCGCGCCGAGCGGTGTTCCACGCTGCGGCGCAGGTTCCTGAGCGGCGACAGGCCGCGGCTGATGCCGGCCCAGACCAGCACGCTGGTGAGCAGCATCAGGCCCAACAGCGGCAGCCCCATGTCGAACAGGATCTTGTGCGCCAGCTCGGCGCTCAGCGCGCGGCTCTTGGCCACCTGCACCAGCATCAGCTGCGGCTGGTCCGGGGTGCCGGCGTTGAGATAGAGCGCCGCCACGCGCACCCCGAGCTGGTTGCCCTGTTTCGCCATGGCGGCGTTGTAGAAGTAGCTGGCGCCGGCCCGCACCGGCAGCCCGGCGGGCGGGCGCGGCATCGCCGGGTCGCCCAGCAGGAAGGCCTCCGGTGGCGAACTGACCATGTAGTAGACGCGGTCGTTGGGGTCTTCCTCGAGGATTTCGCGCGCCGCCTGCGGGAAGTCGACGTAGAAGCCGTTGCCGAACGGCTTGACCTGCCGCGCCAGCGCGCGCGAGGACTTGGCCAGGCTGCGGTCGATCACCTCGTTGCTGTAGCCCAGCGCCATGGCGTACGCGAGGTAGGCGGCGGCGAGCCACAGCACCAGCTGCGGCAGCAGCAGCCACAGCAGCAGCTGGCGGCGCAGCGACAACTGGCGGGGAGGGGACATCGGGGCTCCTTGAAATCGGGCTTCGGCCAACCTTTAGCGGGGCGCGTCGGTGCTGGCCAGCAGATAGCCCAGGCCGCGCACCGCGCGCACGCCGACGCCGCTGCCGTCGAGCTTCTTGCGCAGGCGGTGCACGTAGACTTCGACCGCGTTGGCGCCCACTTCTTCCCCGGTGCCGGACAGCTCGGCGGCGATCTGTTCCTTGGTGACGACGCGCTCGGCGTGGCTCATCAGGATGTCGAGCAGCTGCAGCTCGCGCGCCGACAGCTCCAGCGCCACGTTGTCGGCCCAGGCGCGTTGACCGATGCGGTCCAAGCGCAGGCGGCCGAAGCGCGGCTCGTCGCGCGGGCTGTCGGCGACGCGCTGGCGGCGCAGCAGGGCGCGCAGGCGCGCTTCCAGCTCGGGGAAGTCGAACGGCTTGACCAAGTAGTCGTCGGCGCCAGCGTCGAGCCCGGCGACGCGGTCTTCCATGCTGTCGAGCGCGGTCAAGAGCAGGATCGGCAGCGCCGGCTTGTGCACGCGCACGTTGCGCAGCACGGCCAGGCCGTCCTGCCCGGGCAGCCCGATGTCGAGCACCACGGCGTCGAAGTCCTCGGCGAGCAGGCGCTGCTGCGCGTCGAGGCCGTCGGCGGCGTGCGTGGTGTCGAAGCCGAGCTGGGTGAGGCGGGTGAGCAGGGCGTCCGCCAGGACGGCGTCGTCTTCGGCCAGAAACAGTTTCATGGGGAGTTAAAGCCTCGCGGGCTGGCTACGGTCATGCTGCGATGTTAGAAGCTGTGGCGAGGTTTGGCGAGGGGGTGGACGGCACGTCGCCTCAGCTGACCAGGATCACCGGGCAGTCGATGTCGTTGAGCAGGGCGGCGAAGCCCGTGCCGCTGCGCAGCGAGCGGCTGCCGTCGAGCACCAGGCTGGTGGCGTTTTCCTCGCGCACCGCGGCGGCCAGGGCGCGGCTGTCGCCGGGGAGCAGCTGGCGGCAGCTGCCGGCGCTGGCCGGCGCCAGCGCCATGGCGGCGTTGGCGTGGCGGATGAAGTCGGCTTCGTTGTCGGCCGGGATCAGCACGCGCAGCTCGCCGTCCTGGCTTTGCGCCAGGTCCCGGGCCAGCCCCAGGGCGCGTGCGGCGCCCGGCGAGCCGTCGAACAGCACCAGCAGCCGCGGCCGGGCGGCGCGGCGCGGTGGCGGCGGCGGTGCCTCGCACAGCAGCGTCCACAGCGGCATGGTACCCATGCGCGCGCTCTTGCCCAGCACCACCAGATCGGGCTCGTCGGCGCGTGCGAACAGCTCGGTGGCGATCTGCCCGCGCGCCAGCTGGAACGACCAGCGCAGCTGCCGCCGGGTGGCGGCGTCGGCGAGCAGGCGGCGCGCCTGCTCCGCCTCGCAGCGCAGGGCGTGCTCCAGCTGTGGCGCGGCGAGCGGCGCGGCGCGGGAAAACTGGCCGATCTCGCGCGTGAAGGGCAGCGCGGCCAGGTGCAGCAGGTTGATGTCCTCGATGAACAATCCCGCCAGTTCGACATCGCGCGCGGCGGCCAGCGCCGCCGCCAGTTCCAGCGCGGCGCGGCTGCGTGGCGAGACGTCGAGCGCCAGCAGTACCTTGCCGGGGCTAGGCTTGTCCATGGCCGTGCCTTGCTTTGGGGGCGGGGGGCGGCGCGCTGCCGGCCTGGTCGCCCTTGTCCGGCTGGCTGTAGGCGCGGGCGATGTCGGCCAGGCCGTGCAGGCGGTCCGCCACGCGGCGGTTGACGCTGCCCGTCGGGAAGAGGCCGCTCGCGTCCGCGGCGCCGGCCTCCACGCCGGTGAGCAAGGCGATGGCCTGGTCTACGGTGTCCACCGCGTAGACGTGGAACAGCCCGGCCGCCGCGGCCTCGATCACGTCGCGGCGCAGCATCAGGTGCAGCACGTTGGCGGCGGGGATGAGCACGCCGTGCTCGCCGTTCAGGCCGCGCTGGCGGCAGATGTCGAAGAAGCCCTCGATCTTTTCGTTGACGGCGCCGATCGCCTGCACCCGGCCGAACTGGTCGACCGAACCCGTCACCGCCAGCGCCTGGCGCAGCGGCAGGCCGGAGAGCGAGGAGAGCAGGGCGCACAATTCCGCCAGCGAGGCGCTGTCGCCCTCGACCATGCCGTAGGT
The DNA here is from genome assembly GCF_058781125.1 of Pseudogulbenkiania sp. FW507-F1. Classification (NCBI taxonomy): domain Bacteria; kingdom Pseudomonadati; phylum Pseudomonadota; class Betaproteobacteria; order Neisseriales; family Chromobacteriaceae; genus Pseudogulbenkiania; species Pseudogulbenkiania sp. FW507-F1. The sequence goes on from NZ_JBYSWM010000024.1 coordinate 57,560, forward strand.
CTGTTCGAACACCAGGCTCGCCGACAGCGACAGCGGCTGCTCGGCGGCGTAGCGCGTCGCCAGGAGCGAGGACAGGATCAGCACGCCCTTGGAGTGGATCGCCCCGCCCAACTTGGCCTCGCGCTGGATGTCGACCACTTCGCCGTCGCCCAGGCGCGTGGTGGCGGTGATGCGCGAAGGTTGGCCGAAGGCGAACTGGCCCAGCTCGAACACCGACAGGCCGTTGATCTGGCCGATCTGCTCGCCGCTGCTGTCGATGCGCAGGATGTCGCGCAGGATGGCCTCGTGTACGCGTTCCTTGAGGCGGTCGGCGCGGTGGATCTGCGCCGCGATGGCGCGTTCGACGTGCTCGGCGCCGACGCGGGCAAGGCCGTCCTGCTGCGCCCAGTAATCGGCCTCGCGCACCAGTCCGGCCAGGCTTTCCATGTGCAGCGAGAGCCGTTCGGCGTCCTCGGCGCGGCGCGCGCCGTATTCGATGACGCGCGCCACGGCGCCGCGCTCGAAGGGTCGCAGCCCGTCGCGCCGCGTCAGGGTGGCGATCAGGCGGGCGTACAGCAGGGCGTTGTCGCCGGTGCGGGGCACCTCGTCCTCGAAATCGGCCGCCACCTTGAACAGCTCGCCGAACTCCGGATCGTATTCCGCCAGCAGGTAGTACAGCATGCGGTCGCCCAGCAGCAGCACCTTGACCTCGAGCGGGATCGGCTCCGGCTCCAGCGACACCGTGCTGATCAGGCTGTACATCTGGCCCAGCGACTCGATGCGGATCTCGCGCGTGGCCAGCGCGCGCTTGAGCGCCTCCCACGAGAACGGCTGGCTCAGCAGCTTGATGGCGTCCAGCAGCAGGTAGCCGCCGTTGGCCTGGTGCAGCGCGCCGGGCTTGATCTGCAGGAAGTTGGTGATCAGCGTGCCCATCTGCGACAAGTGCTCGACGCGGCCGATCAGGTTCTGCCAGGTGGGGTGCTCCTCGTCGATCACCGGCGGCTCCGCGCGGCCGCCATGATCGACCAGCAGGTTGACGCGGAAGCGGTTGAAGTCGGCGCCGTCGCCCAGGCCCTGCAAGCCGGACTGGGAGGGCGCGCCGTCGTGCGGCTGGCGGAAGTCGTCGATGCTGGCGATGATGTTTTGTTGCACCTCGTCGAGGTAGAGCCGCACCGGTTCGAAATCGGCGTAGTCCTCGCGCAGCGAGTCGATCATCTGGCCCACCGCGAACAGCACCGCCTCTTCGTTCAGCTGGCGCACCCGCTCGATGCGTTCGTGGCGCCAGCGCGGCACCTGGCGGATGGCCTTTTCCAGCTGCACGCGCAGGGTGTCGGTGTCGCGCTCGATGCGTTCCTGCTCTTCGCGCGGCAGCTTGGCGAATTCCTCCGGGCTGATCACCTCGCCGTCCTTGGCGGGGGCGAAGGAGAAGCCGTTGGGGGTGCGCAGCAGGGCGATGCCGTGCTGGATCGCGGCGTCGCCGACCTCCTCGAACGCCTTGGTCTGCTGCTGGGTGAATTCCTCGTTGATCTGGTCGAGGCGGCGGCGGTATTCCTCGCCCTCGAAGATGGCGGGGATGGTGGCGCGCAGCTCGTCCACCAGCTGCTGCATGTCGTCGCGCAGCGTCGCCCCCCGCCCGGCCGGCAGGCGGATGGCGCGCGGCTTGTGCGGCTGGGCGAAATTGTTGACGTAGCACCAGTCGCACGGCGGCGCTGTGCCGGCCGCCTGCTGTGCCAGCAGCTGCCGCACCATGGTGCGCTTGCCGCTGCCGCTGGGGCCCATGACGTAGACGTTGTAGCCGTGGTGGCGCATGCCCAGCCCGAAGCGGGTGGCGCCGACGGCGCGCAGCTGGCCGATGATGTCGGTCAGGTCGTCCAGCTCGGCGGTGGTGTCGAAGGCAAACAGCTCGGGGTCGCAGCGCCGGTAGAGCTGCGCCACGGGCAGGGGGGCGAGGTGGCTCATGGCGCCACGTTCCTTTGTCATGGGGGCGGTGAGGGCGCCGATGCCGCACCCGGCGGGCCGTGCATCGCGCGATTGCCACAACTATAGACAGCGCGGGACCGAGTTTCAGGGCCGGGCACTCGCCGCGCCGGGCGCGGCGTTCCGGCGTTGGGGAGAAGGGGCAAGGGAAGGGG